>WGMD01000025.1 GCA_016125255.1 Planctomycetota bacterium
GGCGATCAAATCCCGAATCTTCTGGCCCGTTCGCACGCTCGGTGGTACTCTCTGACTCATGGGGTGGCTCCTTGTGGGTTGTTGGTCCAACCGATAGGGTCCACCCCTTCTCAATTTACAGCAAGTTTAGGACATGACCGAGGCGGGACCAGCGGTTGTTGATGTATTTGAGGAACGTGTCCGTGTTCTGGACCCAGACGTCGTTGCGTTTGCCCTTGACGTACCAACCGGGGTACATCACGACGGGTTGAATGGGGATGTTGGTGCTGTGGGTCGTGCGTTCGAGGATTTTGCGGAGGTGGGAGACGTTGGCGAGGACCTGGCGGATGGGGTGTTCATCGGGCGGACCGTCTGCGAGTCGGATGCCGCGGGCGTCGACGTGGAGTTTGGCGTCGGGCGTCGGTTTGGTGCGCGTCTTGGTTTCAATGACGAAGATGCCGCCGGGGCCGATGAGGACATGGTCGATGTTGAACCGCGACCCGTCGGGGTTCTTTTCTTCGATGTCGTGGATGACGAAGTAGCCCTTGGGGCAACCCTCATGAAGTGCTTGCGCGACAGAGCGCTCACCATCGAGTCCGAGACGGATTTGCCGGACAACTTGCAGTCCGCGCCAAGCGCGCCAAAGACAAAACGGCGTGGCGATGAGCGCGATGGCCGTGATGGTCCACGGGCTGATGGGTGAGTTGAAGAACCATCGCATCCATTCCATGAGCACCATTGCCCAGAGAAATGCAGCATACAGCCACCATGTAAAAACCTTGTCGTCGATGTGGTCATTGATCTGAGTGACAAGCGACTGCCCGGGCACGCGCAGGGGATGTTCCTTGATGGGCGAGGACTTTTCGGGGCGCTTGAAAGACATAAAAACCTCGGAAAAAGGTTGAACTGCGGGCATGATACCACATGCGGCAAAGGCACCGGCGTGGGGGCACGCCGGCTCGGACTTGCCGAGGGGTTGGGTGAGCGTTGTGCTTTGCGGCGCGGGGGAGGAGAAGGTGAACCGGCGGGGTGGGCGGGACGTTTGAACAGGCGAGGGGAGTCAGAGCCGGCCTGCCCTCAGGCCGGGGAATGGAAGGAGTGTGGAGTTTGGTGTGCGGAGTTGGGAGTGTGGAGTTTGGGGTTTTGATTCCGCACGCTGCACTCCGAATTCCACACTGGAAAGGGGTGCATGGGGAGGTCGAGAAGCGCACGGGGGCGGCGCGGGGGTGATGTAAGTCGAGTGTTGACGCGCATGGGGGTGTCGAGGGCGACCGGTGGGGTGCGCATGGGGGCGTCAAGGGGCACGGAATGGGGGTGCCGGGGCGGGGTTTATGGGGATGGGGGGAGTTGGAGCGGATTGACGGGCGGGTGCGCGGGGTGCGCGGGGGGTGCGGGAAGCTCCGCCTCGCTGAAGCGAGGCGGGCCGGGGCGGGGGGATCAGGGGTTGAGTTTGGCGTGTTTGTCGGCGTGGTAGGAGGAGCGGACCATGGGGCCGGATTCGACGTGGGGGAAGCCCAGGGACTCGCCCAGTTCTTTGTAGCGGGCGAACTGGTCGGGGTGGACGAAACGGGCGACGGGGAGGTGATTGGCGGAGGGCTGGAGGTATTGGCCGATGGTGAGGATGTCGCAGGGGCCATTGGGGCCGGCGGTGCCTTCGAGGACGTCGTGCATGAGGGCGGTGACTTCGTCATCGGATTCGCCGATGCCGACCATGATACCGGTTTTGGTGGTGAAACCCTGCGATTTGGCCCGGCGGAGGAGTTCGATGGAGCGGGGGTATTTTGCTTGCGGGCGGACGGCGGGGTAGAGGCGGGGGACGGATTCGAGGTTGTGGTTGAGGATGTCGGGCTTTTCGTCGAGGACGCGTTGGAGGGCGTCCCAGTCGCCGCAGAAGTCGGGGATGAGGGTTTCGATCTGGGTTTTGGGGGCCTGGCGGCGGATTTCACGGATGGTATGGGCCCAGATGGAGGCTCCGCCATCGGGGAGTTCATCGCGGTTGACGGAGGTGATGCAGACGAAGTTGAGGTTCATGAGGGCGACGGACTGGCCGACGCGGACGGGTTCATCGAGGTCGAGGACGGGGGGCCGACCTGTTTTGATGTTGCAGAAGCCGCAGGATCGGGTGCAGGTGTCGCCGAGGATCATGACGGTGGCGACGCCGGCGGACCAGCATTCGCCCATGTTGGGGCAGCGGGCCTCTTCGCAGACGGTATGGAGCTTGTGGTCACGGATGAGCTGGCGAAGCTGGTGGTAGTGCTCGGACTGGGGGAGCTGCATGCGGAGCCAGCGGGGCTTACCCTTGCGGACGAAGTCCGCGGGGGCGGGGGCGGGTGTGAGGATCTGGTTGGAGAGACTGATGCGGACCATGCAGGCCATGATAGGAGGGGGGAGTGCCAAGCCGCAAGCGGCGGAAAACGGGGCAGGGCCGATAAGTTTGGGGCATCATATATTAACGGCGGGGTCGAATGTATCCGATGCTTTTGGGGCTGGAGGAGCATATGGTTTACCCGTCTGCGCGCTGGGCGCAGGTTTGATCGGCCGCTTGGGTGCTGTTAAAGTCAAAAGCGACCGGTCATTGGGTGGAATTGGAAGTTGGCGATGACGGTCGATACGGATCAGGGAACGACACTGCATGATCACTAGCACCCGTGTGCGAAAGGAGTGGCGTGTGAGCACGTCGCACAAGCGTCGGAATTTTCAGCGTCCGGTCGGATCGTCGATGATGTTGGCGGTGCTGGCGCTGTTGTGTCTGGCCCCGGTCGGCTGCGACATGGATTCGTTCATGGACCCGTCGGAGGTCGGCCGGTGGGAGAACACGCCGGTGCTGCTGCCGATCATCGAGCGGCTGGACGTGATCGATGAGCCGATGCAGGACATCCCCGGCCTCTCGCAGATCCGCAGCGAAGACCTCATTCCCGAAATCCGCGAATATGAACTGGGCGCCGGCGACCTGCTGACGTTCACCATCTTCGAACTCATCACGCCCAACGTCGAAACCATCGTCACCCGCCGCATTGATGAGCTGGGCTTCGTGCGCCTGCCGGTCATCGGGCAGCTCAAGTGCGCCGGCCTGACGACCAAGCAGCTCGAACAGCGCATCGTCGACATTCTCGACCCGGCCATCCTGCGCAACCCGACCGTGTCGGTGATCGTGCAGGAAGGTCGGCAAAAGACGTTCAGCGTCGTGGGCGGACAGGCGACGGGGACGTATCAGATCGTGCAGAACAATTTCCGGCTGCTCGACGCTCTGGCGATCTCGCGGGCCCCGACATCGGGGATGGATCACGTATATGTGATTCGGCAGGTGCCGCTGCTGCGCGAAGTGGAAGAGGGCTACAACCCGCAGGACATCGAGCCCGGCGCTCACAAGCCCCCGCTGCACAAGACGGGCGAGACGCCGACCGGCGCGGTGCCCGGCGAAGCTCCGGCGACGGACAAGCCGGCGCTCGATCCGGCCAAGCTCATCGAATCGCTGAGCAAGGGTTTGGATGACAAGGGCGCGGAAAAGCCCAAGGACGACAAGAAGCCCGCTGAGGGCGAGAAGCCCAAGGAAGGCGAGAAGCCGGCCGCCCCGCAGCTTGGCGGCGCGCTGGAGCCGGGTCAGAGTGCGGAAGGGCGATTCGTGAATCTCAACGGCAAGTGGGTCTGGGTCGAAGGCAAGGCGGGCGAAGGCGCAGCCCCGGCGGCTGCGGCGGCCAAAGGCGAGCCGGCGACCGACCTGCCCGGCGACAGCACGCTGCCCCCGCCGGACCAGATGGTCACGCAGCGCGTCATCGACATCGACGCCGATGCTTTGGTGCGCGGTGAAGCCAAGTACAACATCGTCATCCGGGCCGGCGATATCGTCCGCCTGCCCGCGCAGGACCTGGGCAACGTGTACATCGGCGGGCACATCAGCCGACCGGGCACGTACGCGCTGCCCGGCGAGCGGACGCTGACGCTCAAGCAGCTGATCATGAGCGCCGGCGGACTGGCTCCGACGGCGATTCCGGAGCGCGTGGACCTGACCCGCCGACTGGGCAAGAACCAGGAGGCGACGGTGCGGTTGAACCTGCGCGCGATCTTCGAGGGCGTCCAGCCGGACATCTACCTCAAGAAGAACGACACGATCAACATCGGCACGAACGCGGTCGCCAGCTTCGCCGCGGTGGTCCGCAACTCCTTCCGATTCAGCTACGGCTTCGGCTTCCTGCTCGACCGCAACTTCGGGTCGGACGTGCTGGGCGTCGCTCCGTCGGATCGTGCACGCAGATAACGGTAAGAAAGGTGTGCTGAGCAATCTGATGTCCGGGGCTCAATCCGAACGCCCGTCGCGTTCGGCAGAGGGTGAACCCATGGCCGAACAAGGTCGTACATTTGGGGGCCCCTCGACGCACCTTGGAACGGAGACGATGAGCACCGTCAGCGTGACACGCACTCAAACCAAGCGCCCGCCCGAACCGATGCAGCGCTTGGACCCGCTGATCCCCTCGCATGTCTGGGTGCGGATCGCGATTCTCGCCGCGCTGTTCATTCCGCTGCACTGGGACATTCTCTGGCGGTTAACGCAATTCGCACTCACCGACGGCGACTGGTCCCACGCCTTCCTCGTCCCCTTCATCAGTCTCTACTTCGTCTATCAGCAGAAGCAGCGCCTCCTCGACACGCCCACGCGGACGTGCTGGTGGGGCCTGCCCATCATCCTGATCTGCCTCGGCGGCTACTTCCTTTCGATCTACCCCATCCGCAACGACATGCTCAAGGGCTACTGCATGATCGGGGAGATCTTCGGGCTCGTGCTGCTCATGGCCGGCCCGGCGGTGATCCGCGTCGTCTGGCTGCCGATCATCTACCTCATGTTCGCCGTCAAAGTGACGCAGCAGTACTGGGGCAAGCTGGCGTCGGAGCTTCAGGTCATCGCCGCCAAGGCCGCGGTCGTCGTCCTGCAACTGTTCTCGATCGACGCGACGGTCAACGGCACGACGATCGACTTGTGGAAGGGCATGGAGCCGCTCGGCTCGCTCAACGTCGCCGAGGCGTGCAGCGGGCTTCGCATGCTCATGACCTTCATCGCGCTGGGCGTGGCGGTGGCGTATCTGTGGGATCGGCCCTGGTGGGCGCGGCTCACGATGGTCGCCTTGACCGTGCCCATCGCCGTGGCCGTCAACGTCGGCCGCGTCACCGTCATCGGCCTGGTGTATTTAGTCAATCCTGAATACTCCGCTGGCGATTCGCACATCTTCATCGGCATGCTGATGCTCGTCCCGGCGCTGGGCATGTTCCTATTGCTGGGATGGGTCATGAACAAGATCGTCCTGACCGACGCAGCCGCCCGCCCCGTCGCGGCCCCGGCTCAGCGTCCCCCCGGTGATGCCCCCGCTTCGCACAACGACGCCAACGACCACTGAACCGGACGGAACGACCATGGACTTCAAGAAAGTCTTTAGCCCATCGATGATCGCCGCGACAGTGCTGCTGTTCGTGGGCCTGGTCGGGTTGCAGTCGGTCGTGCACGCCTTTGAGATCTTCCTCATGAAGGAGCCGGTCCCGCTGCGCCGCCGGCTGTACCTGATCCCCGAGCACGTCGGGCCTTATCAGAAGGTCGCCGAGGAAACGCTCTCCAAGGAAGTCGTCGACGAACTGGGCACCGATCAGTACATCAGTTGGACCTACACCAACACGCAGCTCAAGCCCGACGAGCCCGGCGCCCGGATTCGCCTGCACATCGCCTACTACACCGGCACGCCCGATGCGATTCCGCACGTGCCGGAGCGATGCTACGTCGGCGGCGGGGCGACGCCCAAGGACAGCACGCAGGACACGCTCACGCTCGATTCCCCGGCGATCTACTCGGTGGCGAACGACGAGCTGATGGCCACCGATTCGATGGGGCGCACGGTGCATCTGCCCGGGCGCGAGATTCCGATTCGGCTCTTCGACTTCGTGCCGCACAACGCCAAGGAGCCGGCGACGGTGATGTACTTCTTCGCCGCCAACGGCAAGCTCATCGCCGTGCCGCGCGATGTGCGCAATCTCGTCTTCGACCTCTCGTCGCGATACGCCTACTGGTGCAAGATCGAGTTGCTTCCCTTCGGCGTGAAGGACCACGAGGAGGCGAAGCGGATCGGTGCGGCGTTTTTGTCACAGATGATGCCCGAAATCATGGGCTGCCTGCCGGACTGGACGGAGGTCCGCGCGGGTCGATACCCGGTCGAGAAAACCAACAAGCGATAAGCATCGCGGGATACCGATATGGCTGGACGCGTAAACACAAAATTCGTGATGATTCTTCTGGCGATCCTCGTGGTCGTGACGGGCGTATTGGGCGCCGCCTGGTACTTCGCCACCCTCAAGGACCCCGCCGAGTACATCGCCAAGGGCGACGTGATGATGAGCCAGGGCCAGTACGACGAGGCCCAGAAATGGTACGGCCGGGCGTTCCGCCTGGACCGCACGAGCCCGGTCATCATGATGAAGTACACGGAGGCGTCGTCGAAGATGCCCGTGACGACGACGCATGATCTGAACGAGCGACTGATGCAGATGACGCAGATGTGGAGCAAGGTCATCACCGTCGCCCCCGACAGCGCTCAGGCGACCGAAGCGCGTCAGAAGCTCATGGCCTACTACTACGACGCCGCCAAGACGTTCAACCAGATCGCCATGTGGGACCGGCTCTACGGCGCGGCGGTGGAGATGCTCAGCCAGACGGGCAACGCCGAATCGCTCCTGGCCCGCAAGTACCGCGGCATCGCGCAGGTGCAGCGCATGCGGCGGCTGGACGTCGAGGCCGGCGACCGCAAACTCGCCAAGGAAGACCTTGACGCCGCCCTGAAGGAAAGCCCGGACGACGCGGAGCTCAGCTACGCGGTCGCGCAGTGGTATCTGTTCGAGTCGCTCTACGAGCAGCGGGCCGGTCGGGCGGCGGAGAGCAAGAAGCTGGCGGACGAAGGCGTGAAGATCGCCAAGGCGTATCTGGACGCGCACCCCAAGAGCATCGATGCGCAGCTCAACCTGATGCGCGTCCTGCTTATCACGCGCGACAACACGCAGGCGGAGGTGATGCTCGCGTCGCTCGAGAAGCAGATGATGCAGATCGACGACATCGACAACACGCTGGAGATCGGCCAGTTCATCATCACGATCGACCGCAAGGCGGCGAGCGGGGATGACAACGATGCGGATACGCCGACCGGCACGACCTCCGGCCGGATGCGCGAGGAAAAGCTGCTGCGGCATCTTCTGGAAAAGCATCCCGACGACGTGTTGATCCAGTACAAGCTCGCGGACAATCTGATTTATCAGAACCGGCGCGACGAAGCGGTGCCGCTGCTGATTTCGTCGATCGCCGACCGGCCGATGACGCCGAGCATCAAGGCGCAGTACGAAGGGTACGTGCAGCTACTGGCGATCTCGAAGCTGGGCGACCTTTACTTGTCGCAGCGCGAGGTGACGACGGACGAGCAGGTACGGGCGTCGCTGTTGGACAAGACGCGGCAGCTTCTGGAACAGATGAAGACGCGGGCGAGCGAATCGTCGGGGTCGATCGATCTGCTGGAAGGCAAGATCGCGCTGGCGGAAGGCAACTACGCGCTGGCGGATCAGAAGCTCAACGCCGCCAACGAAAAGAGCAAGGGCGACAATCCCGAAGCGTCGATCCTTCAGGCCAAGGCGCTTCAGCAGCTCGGCCAGCTTGGCGCCGCGCGCGACCGGCTGGCGCAGGCCATCGAGTCGCCGATCGGCAAGCGCTACTGGCCGGCCTATCGCGAACTGGCGATTCTGGAGCTTCAGCTTCACGAAGACGACAAGGCGATGGAGTACGTGCAGGCGCTGCTCAACGCGATGCCCACGGACCCCGCGGCGCTTCAGCTCAAGGCGGCGATCCTCGCTTCGCAGTATCAGGATCTGTCGGCTTCGGGTTCGCCGGAGGCGGCCAAAAAACTGCATGACGCGATCGGGATTCTCGAAACGATGCCCAAGGCGGATGATCGTCCGGTTCGGCTCCAGCTCGCCAAGCTGTATCAGGCCGAGGGCCGTGGCGACGAAGTGCGCCTGCTGCTCGAGCCCTTGCTTGAGAAGGACCCGACCGACTTCATCGCGCTGAGGCAGCTTTTGCAGGTGGATCTGGCGGAGGGCAAGAAGGAGGCGGCGATCGCGCGGATCGACACGGCCCTCAAAGCGCCGCAGGACGAGAAGATCGTCAAGGTGCTTCATCTGATCCGCGACCGCCTCGCCGGCACAGGCGACTTGCAGGGGCAGGTCGAGGAGCTGCTCGCCGCGCAGGACGATCCGTTCCAGCGGGCGATGTGGCTCTATGCGTTCTACAAGCGGACGGGCGAAGCGGGGAAGGCGGAGGATGCGATCAAGCAGGCCGAGAGTCTCAAGCCCAATGACGCGAGCGTGCTGCGGGCGCGGCTGGATGCGGCCCTGTCGGAGGCGGACTGGACGAAGGCGGAGGCGATCGCCGACCGTGCGTCGAAGCTGAATCTCGATGAGGCGCAGGGCATGTTCTGGGTGGGCGAAGTGGAGATGGCGCGGGCGCGTTACACGCAGGCCGTCGCCACGCTCAACCGCGGCGTGAGTCTGCGGCCGCGCTATTCGGAGGGCTGGCGCCTGCTGGGCCAGGCGCGCATCGAGGCGGGCGATCTGACCGGCGCGGATGCGGCGTTGACGCGGGCGCTGGAGCTTCAGCCCAACAACGTCTCGGCGCTCAAGGCGCAGTTCCACCTGCACGACATGCGTCACAATTATCAACTGGCGCTGGGGACGCTTTCGAAGGCGGTCGAGTTCGCGCCGCGCGATCGGGAGCTCTTCGAGCAGTACCTGACGTACAAGGCGGAGCACGGCGATCCGAAGGAAGTCATGGCGGAGCGTCAGAAGCTGCTCGCGGCCGTGCCTCAGGACATGCCCAACCGCCGCTCGCTGGCGACGCTGTATCTTCAGATGGGCAACACGGCCAAGGCGAAGGAAGTGCTCGACGCGTTGATGAAGGAGCACCCGGAGATTCTGGCGAACGTGCTGGCGATGGCGGACTTTTACGCGGCGACGGGGGACACGGCGGCGGGTCAGAAGCTGCTCGTCAACTACATCGGCTCGCTGGGCGAGAAGGCGGGGGCGGAGGACTGGCTGACGCTGGCGCGCTATCTGCGTGACGCCAAGCAGACCGCGCAGGCGGAGGCGGCGTACCGGCGCGGCATCGCCGTCGAAGACCCGAAGATTCGCCCGGCGACGCGCGAACTGGGCGACTGGTACTTTGCGCGCAATGAGCACATGCAGGCGGCTGAGCTTTACAAGCCGCTGCTGGAAGCGACGCACGATCCGCGCGTGGCCCGCCGCCTGATCGAAACGCTGGTCCGCTCCGGCCAGTTCGAGGCGGCGCGCGACGCCCTGACGAAGTTCATCACCGAGCACGGACAGGATGTGCAGACGGCTCTGCTCGAAGGGCTGATCTACTCGAACATGGGCGCCGCCGAGGCGGACCGCGCCAACCGCGCTTTCGACCGCGCGGTTCAGCTTGGGCCCAGCAATGCCCAGGCGTACCTGTATCGCGCCCGTTATCACTTCAACAGCGATGACGATCAGACGCAGAACCAGGTCAAGGCGGACCTGCAGAAGGCGATCGCGCTGGACCCGGCGTTCATTCCCGCGCGGCAGATGCTGGTGACGTACTACCTCGATCCCCGCCGGGGCGATGATGAGTCGGCGATGATCGAACTTCGCCGCCTCATCGATCAGGCGCCGGACATGGACGAAGCCCGCGTGCAGCTCGCGCAGCTTTACCTCAAGGCCAAGCGTTATCCCGATCTGGATCGACTGCTCGACGAATCGGTGAAGATGTTGCCCAATGCGACGGTGTGGTACCAGCTTCGAGCGCGTTCGCTGCGCGATCAGGGCCGCTCCGCCGATGCGCTGGCGGAACTGGCCAAGGCGTACAAGCAGCGGCCGGACCCGTCGACGCTGTATGCCTACAGCTTGTCGCTCCTGGAAGCCAAGGAGTCGCAGGCGGCGCTGGATGTATTGAACAAGGCGTCGAGTCTGACGGATCGGTCAGCGGTGCTGTCGGCTCTGCGGGCCCGGGCGGTGGCGGCATTGGGTGATGCGGAGAAGGCGGTGGGTCTGTTCACCGCGGCGTTCGAATTGACGAGCAACGACCCGACGCAGATCAACGAACTGATCACGCAAATGCGCGCCGTGCTCAGCGAGGACCAGATGGTGGGCCTGCTTCAGAAACGGGCGGATGCGGACCCGACGGGCATGACCGATCTGCTCATCGCGCAGCTTCAGCTTCAGAAGGGCGAGCAGAGCCAGGCGATCACGCGCCTCGAAGCCCTCACCGGTCGCCTCGACCCCAAGAGCGACATTCTTTCCTCCGCCCAGCAGCTTCTGGCAGCCGCGTATTTTCAGGGCCAGCAGTACGACAAGACCTGGGGCATTTATCAGAAGGTGCTCGAGCGGCAGCCCGATAACTTCCAGGTGCTCAATAACTCCGCCTACATCCTCGCCGAGCAGTTGCATCGCCCGGCGGACGCGCTGCCGATGGCCGAAAAGGCCGTCAAACTCGCGCCAAAACAGGCACTTGCGCAGGCCAGTATCCTCGACACGCTCGGCTGGGTACAATATCGCAACGGAAACTTGGATCAGGCGGAGATCACCCTTCGCCGCAGTATCCAGTTGAACCCCCTCGCCCCGGTGC
Organism: Planctomycetota bacterium; assembly: GCA_016125255.1. Lineage (NCBI taxonomy): Bacteria > Pseudomonadati > Planctomycetota > Planctomycetota bacterium. The sequence continues at coordinate 10,652 of WGMD01000025.1, forward strand.
ATCTGCACCTGGCCCAGCTTCTGCTGGAGCGGGGACAGAAAGATGATGCTCGACAGCAGATTAACGCGGCCCGTCGCTTGGCTGAAGACGCCAAGGATGCCGATAGTATCAAGCAGTCGGTTGAACTCATGAAGAAGGTGGATGAAGGCGCCGCCGAAGGAGCTCCCAAGCCATGAACTCTCAGCATGCGTCCCACAACCCCGTTCACTCCGCCGCGCGCACCGGCCCCTCGACCGGTACGCCGCGCTTCACGCCCGTCGACCCGATGCGCGTCCTGCGACAGTACCGCATCCTGCTCATCGCGGTCACGCTCGTCGGCGCCTTCATCGGCGGCGTCCTGACCTTCATCCTCGTCCGCACCGCCCCGGAGTACGAAGCGGAGGTGACGCTCAAGGTGATCGGTCAGATGACCAACCCCTACTCGACCACCGCCCCCTCGCCCACCGAGGATCACTCGCTTCAGACCGAAATGCGCACGCAGGCGTTCATCATCGCCTCCGATGACGTATTGCGCAGCGTGCTGAGCCGCGCGGACGTGACGCGCACCAACTGGTACCGCGACTTCTCCGTCAAGGACGCCAGCTCCGGCTCCTCGCGCTTCGATGCCGACAAGGCGCTGGGCGACCTCAAGAAGAACCTCGACGTCGAAATCGTCCGCGGCACGAGCGTGCTGTCGGTGGCGGTGACGGCCCATGACCCCAACGATGCGGCGATCCTCTCCAACAACGTCGCGCAGGTCTACCTCGACAAAGTCAACCTCGCCAACCAGCAGAAGTCCTCCAAGCTCGCTGAACTGTTCACCACCTACCGCAACCGCGCCCAGCAGGACATCAACGACCTGGAGCGGCAGATGCGCCTCATCATGGACGAGGCCCAGCTCTCGGCGACCGAGAATCGGCACAACGAAGTCGTCCTCAAGCACGAGCAGCTTTTCCAGTCGACGCAGCAGACGGAGCAGGCCCTCTTGCAGGCCCGGGCGGCGTACGACTCGCTGGTCCGCGCACAGAAGGACAACAGCTTCCAGTACACCCCCGAGGAACTGGCCACCATCGATGACAACCCCTTCATCCATACGCGCGACGACCGCATTCTGCTCCTCAAGGAGCAGCGCCGCGTGGCGATGGAACGCTTCGGCGAGGCCCACCGTTCCGTGACGGAAATCGACCAGCGCATTGCCGCCATCGAGGCGGAGAAGCAGCAGAAGCGCGATGAACTGCTCCGCCAGCTTCAGCAGCTTCGCCTCTCGCAGGCCCAGACGCAGGTGCAGGTCCTCGAAGCCAGCTTCGCCGACCTCAACAAGCAGCTTGAGGAGGCCCGCGTGCAGATGCGCGAGCTCAACCAGAAGCTCACCGAGTACAACTCGCTCAAGGATAAGCACGCTCAGCGCCTCGCCGACCTGGCGAACCTGACCGATACGCTCACGAAGATGGAATTGACCACCGCTCGTCCCGACGCGGTGCGCGTGCAGCTTCAGTCGCTGGCCGACACCCCCAAGAGCCCCAGCTTCCCGCGCTACGGCGTGATGGTGCCGGGCGTGGCGATGATGTTCCTGTTCCTGACCGCGGGCATCGTGTTCCTGCGCGAGACGCTCGATCAGCGGCTTAAAACCCCCGGCTGCTGCCGCCTGCTTCCCCCGGCGGACCTCCTGGGCGTCATCCCCCGCGCTTCGGAAGACCCCAGTTCCGACGGCCGCATCGAACGCATCGTCGAGCATGCCCCGCAGGGACTCATCGCCGAGGCCCTGCGTCAGCTTCGCGGCGAAGTGATTGACCGCATGGAGCGCCGCGGATACCGCACGCTCATGATCGTCGGCGCCCAGCCCGGGGCCGGCGTCACCGTGATCGCCTCCAACATCGCCGCCGCCGCCGCCATGAACCACCGCCGCGTCCTGCTCATCGACGCCAACTTCCGCCGCCCGGCCCTCGGCAAGATGTTCGACATCGACCCCAAGGCGCCCGGCCTGGCCGACCTCCTCGCCGAGGAGCACGAGCTGGATCAGACCATTCACGCCACCAGCACCGACGGCCTGGACGTCATGCCGATCGGCCACATGCACGATGGCGTCTTCGAGAAGCTCGAGAGCCAGACGTTCCGTCGGGCGCTGACGCAGCTGGAAGGCCGCTATGACCTGATCCTCATCGACACCCCGGCCATGTCGATCGTCGGCGACTCGCGCGTGCTGGCGAATCGCGCCGATGCGGTCGTGCTCGTGGCGCGTGCGATGAAGGACAAGCGCGGCCTCGTCGCCCGCATGCTTCAGCAGCTTCAGGGCCTCCGCGCCGACTGCCTGGGCATCGTCCTCAACGACATCCGCTCCAGTGCCGGCGGCTACTTCCGCCGCAACTACCGCGCGTTCTACGAGTACCAGTACGCCTCGGCGAACGGCAACGGTCACGCCAACGGCAACGGCCGCTCCAACGGCCACGCCAACGGCAATGGACACGCCAACGGTAACGGGCATTCCAATGGGAATGGCCACTCCAACGGCAACGGGCACGCGTCGCATCGCCGAGTCATCGACACCACCGCTGAGACGCACGATCCGTCCAAACCCGCCTGATCATGAGTGAATGGATCCTTCCGATGTTGGCGCAGTTCACGGCCTTGCCCGTGCCGCTGCCGTCGTCGGCGCTGATGATCCTGGCGCTCATGGGCGGCTGCGGAATGGTCGTCCGAAGCCCCTCCCATAAAAACCGCACGCGCCGCCGCCGCTGATCCGAACACCTGATACGCACCACTCCACGAAGCTCAGGGATAGCGATCCCCGAGCTTTCTTTCTTTTTTCGTCTCGCGCACACGGTGGCGCTTCATCCGCGCGACTCTCAAAAAAATCCGACAATTCCTCACCCACGCCGCGCATCGCCACTTGCGCGCATCGGGCGCGCCGCCGATGACGCGAAGGTGCGCATCAGCGGCTCGCCCGCGGTAAGGGTGTGGCCCGCGCTACGGCTTGCCGAGGCGCTGAATGCGGAACAGGGCCGGGTAAAGCCCCGCGATCTGATCCAGCGCCACGACGCGCGGCCCGAACGCCGGGTTGAGCGGCTGGAGCCGAACGCGATCCTCCGATTCGAAATACACCCGCTTGAACGTCGTGTCATGATCCGGCAAAAGACGCACGAAACAATCCGCTCCCTCGTACGGCTCGATCGCCGGCGAGAAGACGATGATGTCGCCTTCGCGGTACGTCGGCTGCATCGATTCGCCCACCACGCGCGCCGCGAACACATCCGGGTCATTGATCTGGCCGCACGACACATACTCGTCCGCCACCCGGGCCGGATAGTCCAGGTCCGTAAAGTCCCGCGGATATCCCGCCGCGACCTTGTTGATCAAAGGCACCTGCACGCACACGCCGCGCATCGGCTCGACATTCCCCGCGCTCGCTTCAACGCTGCGCTGAAGCGCCCCGCTCTGGTAGAGCGCATCGAGATTCAAACTCCCGTCGATCCGACGATCGAGCATCGCCGCCATGCGCTGATAGTCCTCGCGCACAGTCAGCGGCGTCGATTGCCAGTCGGCGAGCCGGCGCAGCTCGCCGGGCGTGATCGACAACGCCGACTCGATCGCCTCGACAAGCCGCGCGCTGGGCGGATTGGCGTGACGCGCATTTTCGATGCCCGACAGGTACGCCTTGGAGCACCCCGCCGCGGCGGCGAGCCGATCGAGCGTCCAACCCACCTGCCGCCGCCGCTCGCGCACCGCCTGACCCAGTTCCGTCATGACCCGCCTCGCTTTCTCGCCAGGGTTCAAAAATCTTTGAACCCGGACTTGATGTTAGTATAATGTTTGGTATACTTGTTGTCAAGTCGTTCAGCGGGAAGTAAACCTCTTCGGGAGCCAGAGCCATGATTGCTGAGCATCGTAACGCACGTGGTGTTCGTGATTTGTGTGAGGATGTGCTGCGCCGGGCCGAGTTTCTGGACGCGGCGGACCGGGCGCTGCTCGATCAGGTGCTTGGGCATGCGGTCAAGCCCCGCGAGGTGGCCGTCGTGGCGGGCCGGAGTACGCGGACGATTCAGCGGCGCGTCGCCCTGCTCTGCCGCCGACTCACCGACCCGAAGGTCATGTACGTGCTGCGGCATCATCATAAATGGGCCAAGCCGATGGCGCAGGTCGGGCTGGCGGTGTGGGTGCGGCGGTGGACGCTGCGCCGCACAGCCGGACACCTGGGCCTGTCGCTGCATCACGTGCGCCGCCACGTCGAAGCGGTCCGCAGTCTGATCCAACACGACGTCGCCCCGCCTCGCCGTCGGCCCCGGCGTGCGGCGAGTATGACCTCCCCGAAGCCGACCGCGCGCAGCGGCGATGCGTTTATCCAGAGCGTCAGGGCCCTGGCCGTCTGATCGAACACGAAGGAGCGAACGGGATGATCGAGATCACCGTCGAAAAGTCGATGGCCACCGCCGTCACGCCCACGCGGCGCGTCTGCGAGGTCGCCGCCATGTTCGGCCTCGGCGTCGACGCGCAGCGCGAAATCCGCATCGTCCCGCGCGCGACCCTGCGCCTCGCGCCCGCGCAGGTCATCTTCATCACCGGCGCCTCCGGCGGCGGCAAGACGACATTGCTGCGCCTCCTCGCCGCCGCGCTGGCGTCCCGCGACGATGGGCGCGTCATCGACTTCGCCGCGGCGGACGACGCCGCGGACGAACCGCTTGTCGAATCACTCGGCGACACGCTCGAGGAAGCGGTGCGATACCTCTCGCTGGCGGGCCTCAACGACGCGTTCGTCATGTTGCGCCGCCCGCGCGAACTGTCCGACGGCCAGCGCTACCGCCTTCGTCTCGCTCAGTCGATGCGCGAAGCGGAACGCGCGTCGCCGGCGGCGCTGACGGTCGTACTCGCGGATGAGTTCGGCGCGACGCTCGATCGCACCACCGCGCAGATCATCGCGCGCAACGTGCGGAAGTGGACGGTGCGCAGCGGCGTGTGTTTCGTCGCCGCCACGACACATGACGACTTACTGGAGGCGCTGGAGCCGGACGTGCTCGTCGTGCAGCACCCGGGCGAGGCGATGCAAGTGCTCACGCGGACGGAAACACCATAAAACAAAGGCAATCCGGACGACGATGAGAAGAAAAGTCATTTAGCATTTAGCCTAAATGTGTTTCAGAAATTGCGGCGGGGACGGAGCGGAAGATGACACTTGCGGATCGTTTCAATTCGTTGCCCGCGCCCTCGCCGGCGGCGTCGCTGCGGGCGCGGCCCGGGACGCTGGCGGACTACCGTCAATTGGCGGGGTTTCATTATCTGCGTCATCAGCCCTGGTCCGTCGAGCGCGTGCTGGTGCTGGAGGATGTCGCGCCGGGCGTGGCGATGCGGTTTGCGGGGGCGTGCGAAGGGCGGGGAACGCTGAGGGATGGCGATCCCCGGGCTTTGGAGGGGGCGCATGTCGTGGGCGTATTGATCGAGTCGTTGCCGGCGCTGAGCTGCGCGCTGCGGGATGCGGCGACGCGGCGGCGGTACGCGGGGTGGTCGGACCGCGGGGCGGGGGCGCGGCTGCTCAATCGCGAGGTGCGCTGCATCAGCCGGGTCATCGTGCATCCGCAATGGCGCGGGCTCGGACTGGCGGTGCGGCTCGTCAAGTGGGCGCTGGCCACGGCGACGACGCCCTGCACCGAGGCGCTGGCGGCGATGGGACGGGTGCATCCGTTTTTCGAGCTGGCGGGCATGCGGGCCTATCAGCGCTGGCCGCTGGCGAAGGATCAGCGGCTCATCGACGCGCTGCGCTATGCGGGCATCGAGTTGTGGGAATTGGCCAGTGCGCAGCGCATGGCGGAGCACATCAGCGACGACGGACCGCACGCGGGGCTGCTTCATCGCGAACTGCGCCGCTGGGCGAACACATGCGACACGCTCGACGAACAACTCGCCCTGGCGCGCGATCGCCTGTTGTGCGAGCCGGTGTATTACCTCAAGAAGAATGACCAATGACCAACCAATGACCAAGGGAATGTCCGAATGCCTAATGGAGAGGTCTGAAAAACTCCCTCTCCCTCCGGGAGAGGGTTGGGGTGAGGGTGGCTTCGAATGAAGGCGCGTTCCGCAACGTGCGCGGTCAGTGATTGGGCGCACCCTCACCCGGCCCGTCGGGCCGACCTCTCCCGGAGGGAGAGGTGTTTCAGAGACGTCCCTGGTCATTGGTGCTTGGTCATTGGTCATTTCCACCAAAGGGGGCTTCATGCAGATCGTTGACATCGCATTGTCGCAACTTCGGGCGCATCCGAGTAACAGCAACGTGATGCCCGAGGGGTTGCTCGCGAAACTGGCGGGACACATTGAGCGGACGGGGCATTATCCGCCGCTGATTGTGCGCGAGCTTTGTGCGGAGGGTGCGGATGATTCGGAAGGTGCGTCGACTTCGGGGCCACCCTCACCCCGGCCCTCTCCCGGGGGGAGAGGGAGTGAAATCTATCAGGTGCTTGACGGGCATCACCGGTGGAAGGTGCTGGAGCGGCTGGGTCGAGCGGCGGCTTCGTGCGTGGTGTGGGAGGTCGATGATGCGGGGGCGCTGGTGCTGATGAGCACGCTCAACCGGCTTCAGGGCGCGGATGATCCGCACCGCCGGGCGGCGTTGATTTGCGAACTGCGCGAGCGGACGGGGCGGACGGCGGCGCAGATGGCGAAGCTGTTGCCGGAGGCGACGGATCAGATTCGCAAGTATCTGGCGCTGAAGGAGCACCTGCCGCGCCCGGCCCCGGCGCGTCCGCTGGCGGAGTTGCCGGCGAGCATGCACTTTTTTCTAAGCGGCGCGGAGCGGGCGGAACTCGAAGCGGCGCTGGATTCGATCGGCCCGACGCGCGAGGCGGCGCTGATGACGCTGGTGCGATCGCATGGGGCTTGAACAGTCAAAGGAGGATGTGATGCACAACGACACGCCGGCGCCGCCCGAGCAGGATCTTCTGCTGCGCAGTCTGATTCACGCGGACGTGGACATCGCGGCGCTGGAACAGAAGCTGGGCGTGCGGCTGGAGCGCGTGGCGACATGGGCGATGGACCCGGCGACGCACGAAATGGTCGAGGGGCTTCTGTGCTGGCTGAACATGCAGGCGCAGATCGCCATCAACGGGTCGCGTCTGGCGGCGGTGAGCCGGCTGTGCCAGTTGGCGTTGCAGGAGGGCAATGCGGAGTCGGCGCGGAAGGCCTGCGAGGATCTATTGAGCGCGAATCTGATGAAGGAACACGAGCGGGCGATGCAGTACCGGCGCAGGGACGGCGACGGGGCGGCGTCGTTTCCGCCGGCGATGATCACGGCGATGCAGCACGCGCTGACGGCGATCGGCACGGAGGAGGGGCTGGATGAGGATTGATGCGGGCAAACGATGGAAGGCGGAGCCGGGGCGGCTCCGGCCGGGGTCGCGGGCGGCGTTGCGCGGGTGGCTCAAGTGGGTGCTGGGCCTGGAGACGCCGATGCATGCGATGTGCGAGGGGCACGAGTCGCCGATGGACTATCTGGATCACGTGTTCTTTGAGCGTGGGGGGGATGCGGTCGTATGGGCCAATCGCGGGGGCGGGAAGACTTTTTACGGCGCGGTGGCGACGCTGTTGGACCTGGTGTTCAAGCCGGGCGTGTCGGTGCGGATTCTGGGCGGAAGCTTGGAGCAGTCGGAGCGGATGTACGGGTATCTGCGCGGGATGCTTGATCGGCCGGGGCTTCGGGGTTTGATCGACGGGCGCATGACGCGGCGCGGCGTGAAGCTCATCAACGGATCGGAAGTCGAACTGCTCGCGCAGTCGCAGACCTCGGTGCGCGGGCAGCGGGTTCAGAAATTGCGGTGCGACGAGGTGGAGCTGTTCGATCGGGAGGTATGGGCGGCGGCGCAGTTCGTGACGCGGTCGGCGATGTGCGGGGATGTGCACGTGCGCGGGTCGGTGGAGGTGATGAGCACGATGCATCGGCCGTTCGGGCTCGTGAGCGAGCTGGTGGGGAAGGCGCGAGGGGAGGAGAAAGCGGAGGGGACGCTGCGGGATGGCCCTCCCTCAGCGTTCGGGGCGGGGGGGTGGCGGTTGTTTCAGTGGTGCGCGATGGATGTGATGGCGCGATGCGAGGCGGAGCGGGCGTGCGTGGGTTGCGCGCTGTGGGAGGAGTGCGGGGGGCGGGCCAAGCGGGGGCGCGGGTTTGTGAGCGTGCAGGATGTGATCGATCAGAAGCGTCGGAGCGGGAAGCTGGAGTTCGAGAGCGAGATGCTCAGCCGGCGGCCGAGCCGATCGGACGCGGTGTTCAGCCAGTTCGATCCGGCGCGTCACGTGCGGGCGATGGAGGCGGAGTCGGGACTGCGCTTTATCGGCGGGATGGATTTTGGATTGCGTCATCCGACGGTGATGCTCTGGGCCCAGGTGCGCGAGCGTGCGGACGGGCGGATGTGCATCGAGGTGTTGGATGAGCAGGTGGCGTCGGAGGTGATCGTGGATGTGTTCATCGAGCGGATGCGCGAGCGGGGTTGGCCGGTCGTGTCATGGCTCGGCGTCGACCCGGCGGGGCGGCAGCGGAGCAGTCAGACGGGGCGGAGCACGATCGACCTGTTGCGCGCAGCGGGGTACACGGTGCGTGCGAACCGCACGCGACTCGAAGACGGACTGGCGTCGATCCGCCGGCGACTGGACCCGGCGGCGGGCGAGCCGACGCTGACGATTCACCCGCGCTGCCGGCGGCTCATCGAATCGCTGAGCTGTTACCACTTCGACGCGGACCGCCCGCATTCGAGCGACCCGGTCAAGGACGGATACGACCACGCGGTCGATGCGCTGCGGTACATGGTGATGAATCTGGAAGCGATGGGGGGCGTGAGCGTGGTCAAATGGTGAGGAAGGGTTGACGGGTTGATTCGTTGACTGGTCAAGGCAAAGAGCCCGCCCGCCGCGAGATGCTTCCCACCCGTTAACCAGTCACACGTATTCGACGATGCCCCACAGCGCGACGGCGGCGAGGCACAGGAGGGTGAGGATGTAGGCGGTGAGGCGGAGGGTTTCGAGGGCGAGGCCTTTGAGTGTGGGCATCTTCAGGGCTTTGTAGACGAGGGCGATGGCGAAGACGAGCGGGGGGAGCAGGAAGAGCCAACTGCTATGAAAATCCAGCGGCTCGAGGAAGGGTCGGTAGGCGAGTGTAAGTGCGGCGAGGGTGTTCATGAGTGGTCGCCTCGCGTGACGATGCGCCCCTGGAGCGGATCGCTGGAGGGAACAACGTCATTGGCGGTTGGGGCGGGCGTCGTTGCGCGGCCGAAGAGATCGAGGATGGCCAGCAGGTTCAGGACGCCGGCGAGCGTGCAGTAGAGCGTGCCCAGTTCGTTGACGCGACCGACGGAGACTTCGTAGTCGGGGAGCGGGCTGTCGGGTGTGGGCGGGGAGGGGGGATATTTTGAATCGAAGTGTGTGTGGATGGCGTCAACAATGATGCTTGGCGGACCGATGAGAACCTGGCCGGCGAACCAGAGGGGGTCTTCGCGGTGATCGACGACGTCGATGCCGCCGATGAGGAGGCCGATGGTGAAAAGGATCAGGAGGGTGATGCCGACGATGAGTCCGCGTTGTTTTTCGCCGAAGAGATAGTGTCCGAGTCCGGGGACGAACCATGCGGCGATGCAACAGAGGGCGATGTTCGGGGCGTTGGAATGGGAGGGTTGTTTGGAGGGCACGGGGCTTGTACGTTGGCCGCGGAATCGGAGGTCGGCGCGGCGGTGAAAAAATTCGATCGGGCGGCTGGTCAAACGATTTGACAAGCGTCAAAGTTGGGGTAGTGTACCGCGTTACGTCCCCGGAGGTAAGGCCCGGCGGGTGGGCGGGATCGGATCATGGGTGGTGGTCACCCGATCCGGTCGCGGCGTCGCCGGGAAATGAGCCGATGGGCACGAACTAGATGGAGTCACGAACGTGAACAGCGTGGAGCTTGAAATAAACGCATCGGGACGTTGGACGGTGTCGTGGCGGGGTCATGCGTGGCCCCGGACGGCCTGGTCCGAAATTGAGCCGAAAATTGTCGACGACGACATGGATGACGACGACGATTTTGACGATGATGATGATGACGACTTCGGCGACGACGTCGACGATGACTTTGACGACGACTTCGACGACGATTTCGATGACGATGAGGACGTCGATCTCGACGACGAGTAACTCGGCCCGCGGGGGTTGAGACGGATCGGGATCAGGCGTCGCGGACCGCAAGAAGAGGAGCGAAGCCATGATCGATCCGTTGATGGAAGAGGCGGGCGCGCCCGATGAGGAGCGCGACGAGGCCCGGCGTCAGAGCGTGGTGGATCGTCGAAGCGGCCTGGATCGGCGCGACCGTCAGACCGGCTCGCGCACGGGACTGGAGCATCGGCGCGGCCCCGGACGACGCCGGACCGATTTCACCCGGAAAGCTGAAGAAGGCGAAATGACCAACGAACAGTTTCTGTTCGTCATGGCCATCGACGCCTTTAAGCGCGTCAACAACCGGTCGTTTCCGACGTGGACGGAAGTGCTCGAAGTGATCCGCAAGCTCGGGTATCGCAAGACGACGGCGAGCGAGCTGAATCTGCCCAACACCGAGGACTGGACGGAGCGGCCGGACGCGCCGGCGATGCCCCCGGCGGCGGAAGATTCGGCGGCGTGAAGCCCGCGCGACGCGCAGTCACATGTGAACATCAATAAACAAGCCCGACGCGCGATGCGTCGGGCTTGTCGTTGGATGCGGGGGAAGTCGGGGATTACTTGTTGGCGTAATAGTCGACGTTCTTCTGGATGTAGGACTTCCATTCTTCGGGCAGGTCCTCTTCGGGGAAGATCGCCTTGACCGGGCATTCGTCGACGCACAGGCCGCAGTCGATGCAGGTGTCGGGGTCGATGAAAAGCTGTTCCTGTGTTTCGAAGTCGGGCTCATCCTTGGTCGGATGAATGCAGTCGACCGGGCACACATCCACGCAGGCGGTGTCCTTCGTGCCGATGCAAGTTTCGCCGATGTAGTGGGACATGATTGGGATCCTTGCCCATGGGGCATACGAGTAGAGGCGGACGCCGGATGCGTCCGTGACCCAAAGTATATCCATGCGGCGGGGGCAGGCAAGACGTTGAAAGCGGGACCGGGGATCAGGGGTCGGGGATCGGACATGGACCGTCGCGCCCGTTTGGCGACGCCGCTGCCCGGCGCGAGCGCGTTGCACGGGCGGCGCGCTTTGATGCGCGCATAAAAAAAGAGAGTGCCGACGTTCGGCACTCTCTAAAAACTTGCTCCGTGGCCTTGTTCGTTTTGGTTTTGCCGAGTCCGCCTAGTTTCGGAGCAGGCGGGTGCTCAACGGTGGGAGTTCCGCACCGAGTGCGGAGCGAACGAACGTTAGCGCTTCTTCTTCTTGCTGGCCTTCTTCTTGGTGGCCTTCTTCTTCGCAGCCTTCTTCTTCGTAGCCTTCTTCTTGGTTGCCTTCTTCTTGGATTTCTTAGCCATGGCTTGGTCTCCGTATGCAAGGCCGGTTGGAGCTTTTGTCTATCTAACGCTCAGTTGAAATTTCTGTCAACTGAATAGTGATCGTTTGTTGAAAAATTTTATCGGCCGGGCGCGGCGCATCCCTTGAGACAAAATTCCTCCAATCGACGATTTCGACGCGCCGCGCGCCCTCGCAATCAGCGCTTTCGCGCCTTCCGCGCGAACGTCGGCGCGCGTCGTACGTAGCATGCGCAGCGCCGGCGTCGCGTTGTCCATGTCGCGCCGCGCCCGTACAATCACCGCTTCGATCACGCGCATTTTTCATTGTCGATGGAGCTGCTTCATGAGCCAGTCACTGCACACGCCCGTCGTCGTCATCGTCCGTGACGGATGGGGCACGAACCCGCATCCCGAGCACGACAAGTTCAACGCCGTCAAACTCGCTAACACGCCGCGCTGCGATCAGTTGCGCGAACGTTATCCCTGGACGCTCATCCACACCTCCGGCGAAGACGTCGGCCTGCCCGAAGGCACCATGGGCAACTCGGAAGTGGGCCATCAGAACATCGGCGCCGGTCGCATCGTCGATCAGGAATCCGTCCGAATCACCAAGGCGATCCGCACCGGCGAGTTCTTCGACAACAAGCCCGCCCGCGAAGCCGTCGAACGTGCCAAGAAGGCGGGCAAAACGGTTCATCTGATGGGCCTCGCCTCCGATGCGGGCGTGCATGCGCTGATGGATCATCTTTACGGCTGCCTCGCCCTCTGCAAAAAAGTCGGGCATGAAAAAGTCGTGATCCACGCCTTCACCGACGGCCGCGACACCGGCCCGTACACCGGCAAGGGCTTCATCGAGCGCATCGACGCCGAGTGCAAACGGCAGGGCGTCGGATGCATCGTGAGCATCTGCGGGCGATATTACGCCATGGACCGCGACAATCGTTGGGAGCGCGTCAAGCGCGCTTACGACATGCTGACCGGCCGCAACGACAAGCTGCCGACCTTCGATTCGCCCGCCGCCGCCATGCAGGACTATTACGATCACCCGACCAACAACTCCCAGCAGGGCGACGAGTTCATCACGCCGCGCGTCGTTGGTTCCGACGTCGCCGCGACCCGCATCAGCGATGGCGACTCCGTCATCTTCTACAACTACCGCGGCGACCGTCCGCGCGAGATCACCCGTGCGTTCGTCATGCCCGAGTTCTACGGCCAGGTCAAACCCTCGCCCGACTCGGGCGAGAAGGGCTTCGATCGCGGGCCCAAGCTTGATCTCTTCTACGTGACGATGACGGCGTACGAAGAGGCGCTGGGGCAGTGGGTCCATGTCGCCTTCCCGAAGCCGCCGAAGATGAGCGACATCGGCGGCGAGTGGATCGCCAAGCACAACCTAAAGCAGTTCCGCTGCGCTGAGACGGAAAAGTTCCCGCATGTGACGTTCTTCTTCAACGACTATCGCGACGAGCCGTTCGCCGGCGAGGACCGCGTCATCGTGCAGAGCCCGAAGGTCGCCACGTATGACCTGCAGCCCGAGATGAGTGCCGCCGGCGTGCGCGACGCGGTGCTCGAAGCGCTCGACCGCGATTACGCCCTGATCATCGTCAACTTCGCCAACGGCGACATGGTCGGCCACACCGGCAAACTCGACGCCGCCATCAAGGCCGTCCAAACCGTCGACCAGTGCGTCGGCGCCATCACCGACAAAACCCTCGCCAAAGGCGGGTCGCTGATCATCACCGCCGACCACGGCAACGCCGAGCAGATGTTCGACCCGCAAACCAACGCCCCACACACCGCGCACACCACCTATGACGTCGAATGCATCCTCGTCAGCCCGAAGCTCGCCGGGTCGAGAGTCGAACTGACCAAAGGCGGCCGCCTCGCCGACATCATCCCGACGGCGTTCAAACTGATGGGCCTCCCCCAGCCGCCGGCCATGACGGGTCAGTCGCTTTTGCCCTGAGCGAACACAATCGCACCACATCCGCCGCAGGTTTTCCGCATGCGATTTGATCTCCCGCCAATCTGGCTCGTCACGCTGTGGGCCCTGTGGGTTTGCCAGGCGGTCTGGTGCTGGTGGAATGTCGGGCGGTTTCGGCGGCGGCTGGCGCAGCAGGTGGGCCGCGCCCCGCATCGCAAGCGGCATCGCGACCTGCCCGCCGTGATCATCGTGCCCGTCAAGGGCGTCGATGACCACTTCGCCGAGCACGTCCGGGGCCTCATGCACCAGGGCTATTTCGACTATCGCCTCCTCTTCGTCACGCAGTCCGCCGACGAACCGGCCCATGTCGCGCTCGCCGACCTGATCGCCGGCGCGCCTCGGGCGGAGGGCCTGCAAGGCGTCGATCTCATCACCGCCGGCGTCGCACAGCGCGGCGGACAGAAGGTGCACAATCAGCTTGCCGCGCTGCGGACGCTCGATGACACCGAAGCGGTGATCGTCTTCGCCGACGCCGACGCGGTGCCGGATGATGATTGGCTCGAGTCGATGGTTATCGCCGCTCAGAAGGAGCGCATGGGCGCCGCGACGGGCTATCGATGGTTCATTCCCGCCGATGACGCCTTCGCCAGTCGCCTCGCGAGCGTGCTCAACTCCTCCGCCGCCACGATGCTCGGCCCGGCATACCGCAATCACGCCTGGGGCGGGGCCATGGCGATCAAGCGATCGCTCATGACCGAGTGCAAACTCGTCGAACATTTTGACGGCGCCCTGAGCGATGACTATCAGCTCACGCGGGCAGTGCGGTCGATCGGTCGGCGTGTGTATTTCATGTCGCGCGGCATGGCCGCCTCGCCGGCCAAGTTCACATGGGCCCGGCTCATCGAATTCGCCCGCCGGCAGTACCGCATCACGCGCATCTACGCCCCGTGGACCTGGCTGGGCGTCTTGGCGATTCTCTCGCTCTATCTCGCCGGCTGGGTCAGCGCGATCGCCGGTCTGTTCGCCGGGATGGGCGACGCCCTTGTCGCCATCGCGCTGGTCATGACCTTCGACATCGCCCGCGGGTTTGAACGGCGGCGCGTCGTGCGGGCCCTCTTCGGCGACGAAACCGCCCGCCGCCTCGCCGGGGCGCTGCGGCTTGATATCTTCTCGACGCCCCTGTGGATGGCGCTGCACTGGCTGATCGTGCTCAGCACGGCATTGGGCCGGCGAATCACATGGGCGGGCATTCGCTACCACATGCGGGGCCGGCGGGATGTGCGGATCGAAGGGCGTGACGAACCGGCTCGGCCGGGCTAAACTACCCGCTCAGGAGCATTCGCCATGAGCCATCCCACCGACCAGTTCAAGCCCGGCATGGTCGTCGAAGTCACCCAGCAGATCCCCCAGCGCGACGAGGTGTGGACCAGCAAAGTCCGCGGCACCATCGTCAAATTCGCCCAGGCCAAGACCGGCTCCTGGTTCGCCCATGCCAAGGACGACAAGCTCTGGCTCGACCGCCTCGTCCTCCGCAAGGCCGACGGCGAGATTACCGAACTCATCCTCGATGAGTACACGCACATCGAAGTCATCGATGAGTCGGGTCTGTGCGACGCGACCTGATGTGACGCCCTGATGCGCCCCGCAATGTCGTGATCGCACATGCGGAGGTCGATTCGGGCGCGCACTCAAAAAAACATCTCAAAATTTCATCCGTGTTCGCATGCGCGAGTTAGGCATGGTCAAGGCCCTGTCCGACGACGATCGCATGCGCATCGATCGCACGGTTCGCCCAAGGGTGTAAGTCAAACCCCGAGGGCCGACCATGCTTCAGACCGCGACGACGATTGAAAATCATCCGCTCGACGAACAGCTCGTGGCCATGCTCATCCGCGACCACTGCTCGCACACGCGGCCGGCGCTCGAGCGGCTCTGGGACTACTACCGCAATGACCTGGACTTCGATTTCGCGGATGACAAGCGGCCGTACCGCGCGGCGCAGCAGCAGGGGCTGCCCTGGCGTTTGACGCGCACCGGCCCCGCACCGGCCCGGCCCTTCGACGCCGACGGCGCTCGCCGTGAGATCGTCATCGAAAACGACATCGGCTGGCGCGTGCATACGCTCGTCGACTTCATGTTCGGCAAGAGCGTGCACATCCAGTCCCGCGCCGCCGACCCGCAGCGCGCCCAACTCATCGAACGCGTCCTCAATGCGACATTCGAAGCCAACGGCGGCGTGTGCTTCCTGCAGGACATGGCGCTGCTCGGCGGGGTGTACGGCTACGTCGATGTGCTCCTGCGAACCGATCGACTCCCTCGTCACATTTCTTCCGACGGGACCGGCATGGGGGCCTCCGCCCCGGATCAACCCGCGTCTGAACCCGAACCCCACGAGCGAGCCGTCCGTTTCGCCTCGCAACTGGTGCTTGAGACGGTCGAGGCGCCGCGGGCGATCCCCGTGCTGGACCCGGCGGATTACCGCAAACTCGTCGGCTACATCCTCCACTACACGCAGGCGCTCAACGAAGTGGACCACACCTCCTTGCTCAGTCGGCTGGTCGATGCCGGCGGTCACCCCCGCGCCCGGCAGGCGACGATGGAGGTGACCGAAATCTGGACGGACCGCGGCGTGTGGACCTATCACGATCACGAACTCGTCGCGCATACGCCGCATCGGCTCGGCGTGCTGCCGGTGGTGCATATGCAGAATCTGCCGCAGCCGTTCTTTTACGAAGGGCTCAGCGAAGTCGAGCCGCTGATTCCTTTGCAGGATGAACTGAACACGCGGCTGAGCGACCGGGCCAATCGCGTCACCATGCAGTCGTTCAAGATGTACCTGGGCAAAGGCATCGACAACTTCGTCGAACGCCCGATCGGCCCGGGGCAGATGTGGCAGACCGACAACCCCGAGGCGTCGATCGAAACCTTCGGCGGCGACGGCGAAAGCCCCTCCGAAGAAGCGCACATCAACGAGATTCGCGAAGCGATGGACAAGACCAGCGCGGTGACGGCCGTCGCCGCGGGGCTGCTGCGCAACAAGGTGGGCAACCTCACCAGCGAGAACGCGCTGCGCATTGTCATGATGGGCCTGCTCGCCCGGACGCAGAAGAAGCGCGTCACCTACGGCAAGGGCATCGAGCGGGTGTGCGAGATGGTGCTGCGGGCCATGCACACGGCGGGCGTGCTGCGGACAAGCGACGACGAACGCCGCGTCACGCTGCACTGGCCCAGCCCGCTGCCGGAGGACCAGGCGCAGCGGCTCGCGGAAGCGAAGCTCAAGCTCGACATCGGCGTGCCGCGCGAGCAGGTGCTTGCGGAGCTGGGGTACGGCGCGACGTGCGGCGCGGCGGGTTAATCGAAACTTTCAACTGCACAAGGAGTGCCTGCGATGATCGAACAGGATGTCAGTCCGGCAGAGGCCGAAGACGTGGTCGCGGATGCGACGAGCGACGGGGCGGAGGGGGAGATTGTTCAGACGCCGCGGATGGTGCCGGTCAGTGAGTCGATCCGGTACCGGCGGCGGGCGCAGCTCGCGGAGCGGAAGGCGACGGAGCTTGCGTCGGAGTGCGATGAGCTTCGCCGATCGCTGGAGGCGACGCGTGAGCAGATGGAGGCGGTGGAGCGGCGGCAGCGGATCGATGCGCTGCTCGTCGAAGCGGACGCGATCGACCTGGAGGCGGCGCGGCTGCTGACGGAGGCGGCGGTGATGCAGATGGATGAAGCGGATGTGGAGGAGGCGGTGCGCGAGCTGCGCCAGAAGAAGCCGTACCTCTTCCGCACGCCAACCGCCCGCCCTGCCGGCGGGACGCTCTCGCCTCGCCCGCGCCGGAACGGGCGCGGCCTCAACGACGCGGCCGAAACCGCCGCACTGTCCGGCGACCGGCGCGACCTCTTGCGTTACCTGCGCATGCGCCGGCGCAAATGACCCCCGGACCCTGACCCCCGGACCCTGATCCCTGACCCCTGATCCCTGACCCTCTTTCATCTGGAGACCACCATGCCTTTCACTGGCAAAGCCACCTACTCCGCCGGCTCCACGCTGCCGGAGATCGTCGAAGACGTCGCCGACATCATCGGCATCGTCAGCCCCTACGAAACCCCGCTGCTCGATCACCTGGGCGACCCGAACCGCGCCGCCACGAGCACGCGTCACGAATGGCTCGAAGACGAACTGCTGCCCAACTCGGATGCGATCAACGCGAGTCACACGTTCACCGATCCCGATGTGGATACGAGCTTCGTCGTCGATCACGGCGAGCGCTTCCGCGTCGGCGATCAGATCCAGGCCGCCGGTTCGCGCGAGGTGATGTTCGTCACCGACGTGACCAGCGACACGCTCACCGTCGTGCGCGGTTACGGCGCCACCACGGCCGATGACCTGGCCGCCAGCGATGTCCTCCGCATCCTCGGCAACGCGGCGCTCGAAGGCGCCGATCATCCCGAGACGCGCTTCTCCAATCGCGTGCGACGCAGCAACTGGACGCAGATCTTCACCGCCGCCGTCGAAGTCAGCGGGACCGAGCTGGCCGTGGCCCAGGTCGGCGTCGAGGACGAGATGGACTACCAGAAGCAGGAGCGGCTGCGCGAGCTGATCCGTGACCTGGAGAACTGCGTCATCAACGGCGTCGCCCCGGCTTCGACGAGCGAAGGTTCGAGCACCGTCCGCCGCACGATGAACGGGCTCATCCCCTCGCTCACGACAAACCGGTTCGCGCCCAATGTCAACGGCTTCCCGAACGACGCGTCGCTGACCGAGGCGCAGCTCAATCAGGCGCTGCGCACCATCTGGGACCAGTCCTCGGGCGCGGTCGATACGATCGTCGTCAACGGTTTCCAGAAGCGCCGCATCAACAGCTTCATCACCACCAACCGGCGTTACGACGCTGCCGACGCCCGCTTCCGCGACCTGGTCGGCATCTACGAGAGCGACTTTGGCGTCTGCCGCGTGGTGCTCAGCCGCTGGGTCCCCGCCGACACGGTGCTCCTGCTCGACAGCACGCGCGTCGATGTGCTCCCGCTGGCCGGCCGCAGCTTCCACTTCAAGCGCCTCGCCTCCGACGGCGACAAGGAAATGGGCCAGGTCATCGGTGAATACACGCTCGAGCTGCGCAACGAGAACGCGCACGGGCTCATCGAAGGCCTCGCCGTCGCCTGACCCCACCCCACCCGGGCGCGCCGGGCGAAAGCCCGGCGCGTCTTTTGAAACGGGGGGACTCAAGTCCCCCCGCCTCGAATCAAGGAGCGCTTCATGCCCAATTTCTCCACCGATGGCGACCTGCTCGCATACGAACCGAATGTCTTCGCCGAGCTTCCCTTCGCATCGCAGCGCCTGCTCAAGGTGACCGACGCGAGCGTCAGCGGGTCGATCGTGACGAGCGAAACCGGCGGGTTCGCCAGCCTCGGCGCGGGCAATGTCGTGATGCTCGAAGGCAATGCGTATGCGGTCGCCGTCGTGACGGATGATCACACGCTGGAGCTGACCGCGGCGCCGGTGGGGTTGTCAGCGACGGAGGATTTGACGCTCATCGTGCCGACGATGCGCCCGCAGGCGGCGGTCGTGCACGATGAACTGCTCCGCGCGGTGAACATCCACATGGACGACCCCGCGGAGGAACTCGACGAGGACGCCATCGTGTCGGTCACGCTGATGAAACGGCTCGAGGCGATCGGCACGCTGAGCCGGGCGTACGCCGGGGCGATCGCGCTGGTCGGCGACAACAAGGAGATCAACGCAAAAGCGGAGCGCTATCGCCTTCGCTTCACACGGGCGCTCGCCAGCGCGCAGGTGCTCATCGACACCGACGGCGACGGCGAGGCGGACGTGTGGCGCTCGCCGGGCGTGGCCCGTCTCGTGCGCGACTGAAACATCCATCCGACATTCCAACATTCTTGAGAATGTTGGAATGTCAGGGAGGCGCAAATGAGCAGCTACAAAAGCCAATCGCTCTTTGACTCCGGTCCGCACCGGTTTCATGTGCACGGGCTCGCCCAGCGGCATGTCGATCACGAGCTGCCGGGGGCGGACGGCGTGCGCGTCACGGTCATGGGCCGCACCGGACGGTCGATCGACCAGACCGGCACGCTTCTGGCCGACGGCATCGCTCCGATGCAGGTGCAGCTTCGCGCGATCGAGGCGGCGATGAACGACGAGCCGGGCGATCTGGTGGATGACACGGATCGCACCTGGGCGAACGTGCTCATGCTCTCCTGCGAGCCGGGGCCGATACGGCGCGTGGGCGTACGGCTGGCCATCGACTACACGATTCATTACATGCAGGTGCAGCCGTGAGTGATTGGGCGCAGGACATCTTCAGCCATGTGCTGCTGCGACCGGCCGAGGCGAGCGGCTCGCCGCTGGCGCTGTTGACCTGGCGGGCAACGAAGCTTGGCGAGCATGTCGTGCAGGTGTACGTCAACGATGTGCTGACGGAGGTGATCGCCGATGCGACGCAGAACGAACTGTGGCTTCATTTGGACCGGGCGCGGACGCATCGCGTGGGGCTATTGGCGGCGCCGGCGGATCAGGCATGGGTGAATCAACATGCGGAACTTGCCAATTGGTCGCCGCCGTTTGCGACCCGCGCGAGTCTCGCCATCGTGCGCGACGAGGCCTTGCCGATCGACAGCCGCGTGATCGTCACGATCGACGGCGTCGATGAGGCGGGCCGTCCGCTGTGGGAAGCCGATGACCCGCGCGGCGGATTCGGCGGGCTGCTGGGTGTGGGCCCGTTCGGGCATGACACGTCGACGAGTCCCGGTTGGGGGCTGGGCGAGATGGGGATCGCGGATTTCGGAACGGACAACTTCGCGTTCCGCTGGGAGCGTGATGATCTGCTTCCCGGCGAGCACACGATCGGCATGCGGATCGAAGACGCGCGCGGCCGGCTGCTCAGCGATGCGGATGAACAACTTGTCACGATCGACGCCGTGCCGACGCCGGCAGCGAACCTGACGATCGAGAACGATTTCACGCTGCGATGGAACTGAACACAGAACACGGAGCTTGCCATGACCGAGCGTTACCCTGATGACAGCACGCTGCTCGCCCTGACTGAAGATGCCGCGACGGGCGTCGAGTACATTCCGACGGGTCAGAGCCCGTACTACCTGCACTTCCGCAAGCTCGTGCAGCGCATGCTGCTGGCGACCGGGCGGGCCAACGATCTGCGCGTCTACCAGGACGGCGAGATGACGGTGGGCGTGCGAAGCGGGCGCTACGTCATCAGCAACGCGCTGGTGACGTTCGACGGCGATGCGGCGATCGCACTGACGAACAATGCGACCAACTACCTCTGGCTCGACGCGGCGGGGGCGGTGCAGATCGCCACCGACGCCATGCCGGCCGACCGGGCGAGTTTCGTGCCGCTGGCGGAGGTGGTGACGGACGCCGGGGCGGTGACGTCGATCCTCGATCGGCGCAGCGAGGCGATGGTCATGATTCCCAATCCCTCCGCACTGGGGTTGACCGCCACGGCGGACGAAATCAATCAGGCCCTCGACGGCATCGCCGCGACTGTCGACGCCGCCGCGTTGACCACGCTCACCGCCGGCCCGACATCGACCGCCGACGCCGAGCATCGTCACGAGCAGCTCTATACCGATGCGGATGACGAAACGGAGTTTCGGCTGGTGAACAGCAACGCCGGTTCGTCAGCGATGATCATGCTGCGCTTCGATCTGCCCAACCGCATGCCCGACGTCGTCGATCTCTTGCCGGACATCGCGACCGGCTATCTTCAGCAGCGGTCCTTCGGTCAGGCGTATGCGCTCGTCGGCACGACGCACATGCAGTTCGCCCACGAAGGCGCGCTCACCGCGTCGCAGACCGGCAAGCTCATCGGCGTCGTGCCCATCGACGGCGTCGTGAGCAATGTGATTCTCTCGGTCGGATCCAACCTCGACACCGACACGCCCGCCGATGCGATCAGTGCGACGGTCATGGTCAATGGCGCGGCGGTGACGAGCACGGCTCCGGCGCTCTCGGATGCGGCGGGGGCCGGCTTCCGCTCCACCGATGCCGGCGACGGCACGCCCGCGGTCGTCAAGTCCGACGGCACACAGAACGTCACGCGCGGGCAGGTCTTGACGCTCGACCTGACGCGGACCGTCAGCGGCTCGGTGACGACGGAAGCGACGAATGTCGTCGTGTTGGTCGTGATCCGCGCGTCCAAACCCGAATGAGGAGCGAACCATGACCTGGCGCATTCACATCGACTTCCAGGTGCCGGACTTCGGCGAGTTCGAACAAGGCCCGCTGACGATCACCGGCTCGTAAACGAATTCACCGCTGAGGAGACTTTCATGTCCACGATCACCGCGACCAAGACCGCTCGGACGCTTCAGTCGAGCACGACCAATGCCGCCGGCGGCACCACGACCGGCTCCGCCATTGACCTGACCGCCGCGATGGGACTGGCCATCACGGCCAAGGTGACCAACGGCGCGACCGGACCGACCGTCGGATGCACCTTCAAGGTCGAAGTGTCCAATGACAACACCAACTGGAAGACGTTCGCCAGCTATCTGGCTGCGACGGATAACAGCGGCGTGTCGGAGTTCGCGCTCGCCCTCGGCGCCGAATGGATGTACGCCCGCACGGTGTTCACCGGCAACACGGGCCAGGGCGTCACGGTCGAGGCGTTCGGGCATGAGCTGACCAGTCTGGCGAGCGCGTGAGCATGAATCGGAATCCGCTACAACCCGGTGTCATCGCTTTCGATCCCGCCCATCCGCTGGCGGCGGGGCTCGACGCGTATTTCCTGCCCGGCCGATCAATGGCGAATCTCGCTGCGGCGAATCAGCACGGTGCGGCGACGTCCGCGACGCTCGCTGGTACGCCCGGCCGTGCGGTCGGTCTGTCCGGTCCGCAGATGACGACCAACGATGTGTTTTCGCTGACGCTCAACACCGCCCGGCCGTTGGCGAATACGAGCGGGTACACCTACGCGATCCTCTGTCAGCCGCGGTCGGCCAATCGCGTGCTTTGGGGCGAGTATTCGTCGGCGTCGAGTCAGCCGAATCTGACGATGAGCGTTGTGGCGCCGGGGAATTCGGTGCGGGTGTATCGCCGATCGGATGCGGGCGTGGAGCTGACGAATGTGACGGCCAGCGCCGCCGTTTTGCCGGGGTATCACCTCATCGTCCTGGCTGTACGCGGATCGAGCGCGGAAATATGGGTCGACGGCAAGCTCGACACGGCGTTCACGATGAACACCACCACGATCTCGGTGGACAGGATCGCGTTCGGCGCTTCGGGCTCGACGACGTTTCGCGGCGAGATGGTGATGGCGGCCCGATGGCGGATCGGGCTGACGGCTTCGATGATCCGCCGCCTGAATGCCGACCCGTTCGCCATGCTCCGTCCCCGCCGCGATACGGTGATACGTCGCGTCATCGCCATGTCCGGCATTGCCGGGCCGACGGATCAAGGCGCGACGCTCACGCAGTCCGCCGACGCGGCCTTCCCCAATCGGCCGCGATCCGGCGGCGTCGGGCTGAAGGTCGAATTGGTCGTCGGCACGGCGGGGCAGTACCTGGCGAAAGATCTCATCGAGCCGCGCCGGCGATTGTTCACGCGCGTCCTGTTCAATCCCGCCACGCTCTCGGATGGCTCGGTGACGCTGCTGCGCGGCGTCGACGAAAGCGACGACGAAACACTGCGCGTCTCATATGCATCGTCCTCCCGCACCATCACATTGTCGCTCGCCGGCGGAGCGACGCTCTGGGGCACGCTGCCGCAAACGCTCGACTGGCATTGCATCGAGTGCGGCATCGATGCCGACGCGGGGCATGCCGAACTCTGGCTCAACGGGCGTTCCATCGATGACTACGACGGCGATATGGACACGCTCGAAACCCGGACGATGTGGATCGGCGCAACATCGAAATCCGTGGCGGCGATCGGCGAATGCTATCTCGACGAATGGGTCATCGCCGATGCCTATATCGGACCTGTGCGTGTCGAGCCGGTGAGCGAACATGCGGACGATCCCGCGCGGTGGTTGGTCGTCTACAACGCGGCCAGCGCCGATTCGATCGCATGGGCGCAGTCGTATCGAGCCGCCCGCGCGGTGCCGTATTCGAATCTGCTGGGCCTGAGTCTGCCGGCGACGGAGCAGGTGACGCAAGCGCAGTTCGAGTCAATGCGGGACGCCATTGCGGACTACCTCGCGTTCAACGGCATGAACGACATCATCCTCGGCATCCTTCTGGGGCATGACGTGCCGGGCATGTACACGCGCAGCGACGGCGCCGCGGAAGCCATCGCCGGTCAGCTTCATCGCGTCGATGGTCTGACCACGGAGATCAGCAATCCGCTGGCGCCGCTGGCGGACGAGGATGAATTGATTCGCCCGACACAGGCCAATCTCGCCGGTCATCGACTGACCGCGCGGATCGACAGCCCGACGCTGACGCAGAGTATCGCGCTGACGACGCGAGCGTTGAACGTCGCCGCGAGCGTGCTCAATGATGAGGACGGCAGACTTTGGCTCGATCCCTACGGTCCGACCGGCAGCTTGTATGACCTGCGGCGCGAGCAGATGGCGACCTGGGCCGGGAGCATCGATCGTCAATTGCTTCGCCTGCCGCTCGTACTCTCGGCTGACAGCGATCCGGGTGTGGATGTGCAGTTCGACGAAATCAGCGGCGACGCATTTTTCTGGGGTTGGGAGCAGGCGACCGCGCCGGCGGGGTTCTTCGCCGAGCCGGCGGGCCGGCGCGTGCTGAGCGTTCAGTTGAGCTTCAATCACGCCACGGCTTCAACATTGCGCGACGCGGGCGACGACAACTGGGCGATAGCGGCGGTCCAAGCGGGATATGCGGCGGCGGGGGGGAGCAGTCGCAGCTACACGGCTTCGGGCGTCCCGCGCATCGGGCCGTTCTTTGAGGCGATGCGGAACGGATGGACGCTTGCGGAGGCGTGGTTCGCGGCCAGCCCGGTGCTGCGATGCGGACTCATGCTCGTGGGCGATCCGTTGATGACGGTCATGACACCGCGCGCGGGATGGAATGTCTACGGTCCGTTCGCGACATGGACGGACGTCGACACGACGATTCCGACGGCGGCCCTTCGATCAACAGAGCGAAGCATCGCACTCGCCGCCGCCGATCAACTCGCCGATGGCGAACAAGGGCTGTACCTGTTACGGGCGATTGACGCGATGGGACGATCGGAAGCGGGGTTCACAGCCGTTTCAGTCCAGCGCATCGGCGACGAACTCGCGCCGCTGCCGACGGCGCCCGTATGGCCCGTCGCGCCGGGTTGGGGCGCGGTGCAGCAGGGGCACGCCTGGCGCCTCACCGCGGCATGGGCGGACCGCTTCGAGCGAATGAATGTGGCGCGCGTCGAGCTGGTGCGTCAGGCGATGGGTGAAGCTCCGGCGACCGTGGTTTGGCAAGTCGTCGATCCGCACGCTCGCGCCATCGAGTTGGTCGATTCGCCGGCTCATGACGTGACGCGATATCGGCTGCGGGCGGTGTCGTCGCAAGAGGCGGCGATCGAATCGCCATGGTCCGCATGGCTGACGCTCGCGTCGGACGAAACACGAACGATTGTGCATGTGTAAGGGAGACGATCGATGGCATTTGCGTCGGCGACATTGCAGGCATCTTTGAACGGATCGGCGGCGGCCTCGGCGGCGGGCGTGCCGCTGGTCTTTGTCGATGGGCAACCCGACCTTGAATTGTCGGTCGAGCGATTCACGCAGATCGGCCCGCTCGATGTGCGAAGCGCCTCGCTGCTTCTGCGGCGCGACGAGGCGGGGTATGAACAAGCCGAACTGGAACGGGCGCGTCGACGCATGGGCCGGCCGGTGATGATCGCGATGCCCGTGTGCATTGCCGGCGGCGCCGCCCGCCTGTTGCCATTGATGCAGGGTCGGATCACGTCGATCGCTCAGCGGCTCGATCGCGCGACGGATCAAATGACCCTCAATGCCGTATGCGGCTGGCATGCGCTGCTCGACGAGCCGATCGACACGGACACATGGAACGCACCGCTCACGCTGCGGCAAGCGATTGATGCGATCAACGAACGCACCGGCGTCGACCTGACGGCTGATCTGATTCCGCCGGAAGCGCTCGCGCGGCCGGCGGGGGGATCGCACGGGGCGCCCGCGACGATTGGGGCATGGATCGAGAGATTGTGTCGAACGCACCACACGCATGTGCGGCGGATGCTGCGTTGGGACGGGCATCGCATCGTCGAGCGGCGCGAACTCCGATTGAATGTACACGGCCGACCCATTCGGCTATTGACGACTCAGATGGCCAATCCCGCGGGAGCGACGCATGCGATCCGAGCCGTAATGCCGCTCGACCGGCCGGTCAAGCTCATCGCCCTTGCGGCGGGCCAGCGCGTCGAGTCCACCTTCGACCTCTTCGGCGGATGGAACCCCGCGCTCGAATCGGCGGCGGACGAGAGCTACACGCGATCGGCCAGCAGCGACTTCGATACCTATGCGAATGTCTTTCGGCTCTGGGTGCTCAATGAGGACGGGGCTTTTGCCGGACCGGCATTCGACCTCACCGCGTTCTTCGACGAGGGCCGTTCGATCCCGGCGACGCCGGTGCGATTCGTCAATGCGCTGACCATGGATGATGCGGGGCGCAGTATCGGCGTCGCTGCGGAAGTCAGCGTCGACGGCGGCGCGACATGGGCACGATACGCCGGCCACGCGCAAATCCTTCCCGAACGCGCGGCGGTCTACTTCGATGACGACGCCTTGCCGGCGGCGTTTCTAGCGGCCTGCAAGTCCGGGTCGGCGCGCGTACGCGTCACTGCATCGCTGACCAATCCGCTGGCGACCGAAACGACCCGATGGGTCGGCAATCCGTTCGCGGGATCGTTCACGACGAAGCGATTCGATGTGAGCGCCGACTTCGCGTATCAGCGGGTCGCGCCGTCGAGTCGGCATTACGACGAAGTGCGCCACGGCGACCGATCGGCGGACGAGCGCGATGACCGCGCCAAGCTGTCGAGCTTGCTGGCGGAAAGAGCGGGGGAGCTGTCACGCGAACCGGCGCAGGCGGTCATCGATCTGGTCGGACCCATGCTCTCGCTCCGCATCGGCGACCAACTCGACGACGTCAACGGGCGGATCGGGCTGGTGCTGATGCGATGCGAGCACCGGTTTGATGCGGGTCTGAGCGAGACGACCTGGCGAAGGGAGGCGGAAGGATGATCGAGTCGCTGGTGCAATTCGGCGTGGCGGGGTTGATGGGGACGTTGTGGGTGTGGGAGCGGATGTACAGCCGCAAACGGGAGACGCAGCTCAGCGAGTCGCATGATCGGCTCATGGAGCAGAACCACGAATTGAGCGAGCTGATTCAGCTTGTCCGTCAGAACACCGAGGCCGTGGTCGGCTTCGAGCAGGCGCAGAAACGCATGTGTGACTTATTGGAGGGCATGGCAAATGAAATGCGCAAAGCGAATCGTGCCGCTTAACGCGGCGGCGTGGCTGATCGTGATGGTATTGATGCTCGGCGGATGCGCCACGCCGCCGTCGGTTCCGCTGCTGGTCGAGGTCGCGCAGAAGACAATCGCGGATGAGCGGAAGCATCTGGATGAAGATCAGGCGCGGAATAGCGCGTGGTACGAGCAGGAGCGTGCGTCGCTGGAGGCGGGGTACGAAGCGGACCTGGCGGCGCATCCGCAGATCGACAAGGACTGGGTGCTGGCGGGGACGCGCGTCTATGTGACGGCGCGCGAAGCGCTTGTTGAACACGAAGCGCGCTCGGCTGAGCAGATCCGCACGCGGGCGCGGAACCTGACGCTCGCAAGCGAAGCATTGGATCGGGCGCTGTCGGTGCTTCAGCAGCGTGAGATGCTTTTGTGGGACGCGCCGCAGTTGCGGGCGTGGATCGCGGCACAGAGTTCCCCCAACCCTTGATGGAGTATGATCCATGAGCGAACTGAACATGACGGAATTGCGCGACCTGGTGGAGCAGCGGCTGGAGACGCGATGGAACGAGTTTACGGAGGAGCATCCGAATCTCGCGGCGGCGATCGATCGTGTGCATCTGATCGAATCGAGCGTGGAGCACCTGTCGGAGGACCCGGACTACCGGGCGGCCCTGGATGCGGCGACGACGGACGAATCGATGCTCAACGAAGCGGCCGCGGCGATCGACATCGTCGATCGATGGGTGGCGCGGCTTCTGGGGATTTGATGAAGCGGGCGGCGGATCGTATCGTATTTTCATGATGCGATCCGCCGCTCTATTCGTCCTCGTGCTCGCGTCCGCACTTTTGCCGGGCTGCGGAGGCGTCGGATTCAAGGGCGGCCCGACCGCGACGGCCGGGCCGGGAAATGACTGGCCTTTCATCCCCACATCCATGCGCGTGCATCCGTTCACCTCGCTGGAGATCAACGAGTCGGAAGGCGGCATGATTCTCGAAGTGCGGATGGAGCTGCTTGATCAACTTGGCGATCCGACGAAAGGCGTGGGCGATTTTCGATTTGAGCTGTACGCCTCGCCCAGCACCGCGTCGCGCGAGGGGCAGGAGAAGCGGCTGTTCTTCTGGGAAGCGCCGATGACGACGCTGGAGCAGAATCGCCAGCACTACGATCCGATCACGCGCACCTACGCCTTCAACCTCCGCATGCCCGATGCTCCGCCGGCCAACGAGAAGCTCAAGCTCGTCGTGCAGTTCACCGATGCGCGGGGCCATCGGCTTGTCGTTCAATCACCACTAAGCGTCGGCGCCCACCGCAAGGTTGCCCCGCCGGCCCCTTGAGATTTATGCTTCAATGAGCCCGCGCACGCGATCGATGAGCTGCTGCGCGGCGGCGGGCTGAGGCGCTTCGGCGATGATCCGCATGATCGGCTCCGTGTTGGAGGAGCGCACATGCACCCACGCATCCGCCAGATCGATGCGGATGCCGTCCTGCAAATCGATGCGTTCGCCGGTGAAGGCGCGTTCGAGCCGGGCGATGGCGCGGTCGGCCATGCCCTCCTGAATCGGCTGCTTGAATTTGACGATCGCATACGCCGGGATTTCCGCAGCGACCTGCGAGAGCGACTTGCCCGTCACGGCGAGCTGCTCAAGCACGAGCGCCGCTCCGGCGAGACTGTCGCGGACATGGATCACCTTCGGCCAGATGATTCCGCCGTTGCCTTCGCCGCCGATGACGCATCGCTGCTGGCGCATCATCGACGCGACATGCGCCTCGCCGACCGGCGTACGGTGCACCATGCAGCCGAACCGCGCGGCGATGTCGTCGATCATGCGCGAGGTCGACAGATTGGCGGCGACCGGGCCGGGCGTACGGCCGAGCACATGAAGCGTGCAAAGCGCCAGCGTGTATTCCTCGCCGATGTACCGGCCGGTTTCATCCACCAGCGCGAGCCGATCGGCGTCCGGATCCTGCGCCAGACCGACGTCCGCCTGATGCTCGCGCACCTTCGCCGCCAGCTCGCGGAGGTTCTCCTCGGTCGGTTCGGGTGTGTGCGGGAATCGGCCGGTGGGCTCGCCGTACAGATGAATCAATTCGACATTCAGATGTTTGAGCAGCGTCGCCGTTGCCGGTCCGCCCGCGCCATGCACCGAGTCGAGCACCACCTTGAGCCGCCGCTTGCGGATCGCTTCGACGTCGATATGCGCGAGGATGCGATCAACATGCACCTGATTCGTCGAGTCGTCTTCGTCGAGTGTTTGAATCGCTTCGACGGGCACGTAATCGAGCTGATCGCTGCGGAAGCGGTCGATGATCTGGGCCGCCTGTTCGGGCGGCGGGGCGACGCCGTCGTGGCGCAGCGCCTTGATGCCGTTCCAGATGATCGGGTTATGGGACGCGGTGATGACGATGCCGCCTTGGGCGCGGTGGTGCTCGGTCATGATGGCGACGCTGGGCGTGGTGACGATGCCGAGCGTGGTGACGCGGGATCCGACCGACAGAAGCCCCGCGACAACGGCGTTCTGCACCATCGGGCCCGACGGCCGGCTGTCCCGGCCGACGACGATATGCGGATGCTCCACGCCGGAGGATTTGCGAAGCCAACTGCCGAAGGCGGCACCATAGCGTGCGGCGAGCGGGGGCGTGAGCGATGTGCCGATGAGCCCGCGCAGGCCGCTGATGGACAACATGAGCGTCGAGTCATTCATGAAAGGTTCCTTTGCACCTCGGGAAATTTCATATCTCATCGGGTGATCGCGTCGGATTTCACGATACAAAAGCGCACAACATACGTCCGAAAAAAGTGCCGCATGCGGCGGCGCTGTCGCGGTTAACCATCCTTCGTAAAACGCCGATGCTCATGCAGTCAAGGCACTTTGGGCGCGCTGGGCGTCGATACGAGGATCATACCGGGCGTTGTTGCATGCAGAAAATCAAGACCACCGAGATCAAACAAGGCCAGCGGTTTGAGCATGCGCTGTTCATGTCCAATGGGCAGAAGCTGCTCAACGCCGGCGTGGAGATCACTTCGCGCCACCTGCGCGTCTTCGCCTCGTTAAGCGACAGCCAGTTGTATCTGGCCGATTCGATCGACGAGCTTGTCGCCGAGGGCGTCGTCAAAGCGATCGATCGGGGCGGCATGCGGCTTGGCCAGAAAGCCGATCGCGATGTGCTCGCCGCCGGCGGCACGCTGCTCATCGAACAGGGCCAGGAGATCGAGCAGCATCACATGGATGCGATGAGCGGCGGCGCGTACTCCGCACAGCGCGATCAGGAACTGGAGCAGGCTCGCCTTCGCCGTGATCGGATGGTCATGGCCGACGCCCTGATCGAACAGCTCGAGCAGGATGTGGCGGGCATGAATCTGCGGATCACGCCGCAGGCGACCGACATCTGGCACGACGCGCCGACCGCGGCGACGCAATGGCCGGCGGCGGGCGCGCTGATCGCCGAGCGCGAGGGACATGTGCAGACGATCCGCTCGCTGATGAGCCAGATTGAAGCCGGCATCGCGCCAGCGCCGCAACGGATCACCACGCTTGTCGACGCCCTCTTCGATCGTCTGCTGCTTCATCCCCAGCATGTGACGCAACTGGCCCTTCTGTGTAAGGGCCGCGACAAATATCTGCCGGACCATGCCTTCTGCGTCTGCGTGCTGGCGATGGCCACGGCGGCGCAGCTCAAATGGTCTGAGCAACACGTCAAACAAATCGGGCGCGTCGGCCTGCTCGCCGACGTTGGCATGCTGCTCGTGCCCGAGCGCATCCGGACCGGCGGCTGCGCCCTGACCGAAATCGATCGCGGACGCGTGCAGCGCCATCCCGCGTTCACGCTGGCGCTCCTCGAAAACGTCGACGGGTTTGATCCGGTGATGAAGCTCGCGGCCTTTGAGCATCACGAACGCGAAACCGGCGTCGGATACCCCCGTGGCGTGCGCGGCGACCAGATCTGCGACATGGCCAAAGTGCTCGGTGTCGCCGACGTCTTCGCCGCCGCCGTCAGCTATCGCTCGTACCACGCCTCCAAGCTCCCCTATGTCGTCATGGAGGAACTGATTCGCTCCGCTGCGGCCGGCATCTTCTGCAAACAGTCCATGCGGGCCCTGGTCCAGGCGGCCGGCCTGTTCCCCGTCGGCTCGTATGTCATGCTCAGTAACCGCCGCCTTGCCCACGTCCTCGCCACCAATGTCAAGCAACTCGACCGCCCGATCATTCGCATCCTCAACGATGACGGCCAGCCCACCGAGCACGTCATCGATCTGACGCAGTTTCCGGTCGATAAACTCGCGGTCGCGCGCCCCGCTCCGCCGCCGGCCTCCGCAGCGGCGTGAAGTATTCCGCATCCTCCGCCGCTCGATCATACAACTCGCGCCACACCGCACGCACATCCCCCCGATGTCGCGCGATCAGATCCTCGCAAAGCGCCATGCATGCGTCGGGCGCTGAGTCGATCAACTGCGCCATGAGCTGCGCAAGCAGGGCGGCATGCGTCGATGTCTCGACCAGCGTCGGCAGCAGGCCCGCACGATGCGACGCGATGATCAATCCGCCGGTCGGACGCATTCGCCGCTCCCACGTGCGCCATGCCCATCGCCCCAGCAAATCCGCACCATCAAGCAGCACGACGTCACGCGCCCCGAGCGACTCGACAAGAGGCAACATCGAGCGGACTTCCACCGGCGCCGTGGCGTCATTGATGAAAATACAGCGGACGCGCCATCCATGGCGCCGCAGGTGTTCGGACAACCGATCCAGCAGCGTGGTCTTGCCCGAGCCGTGCGGCCCGACGACCGCACCACGATAATGCATCGCTTCAAGCCGACCAATGATCGCGGGCCATGTCGTGCCGATCGGGCGATAGGTCAGTCGGTCGATGCATTCGCTGCGGAACGGATTGTCGCAGGGGCGCATCATCAGTCGCCGTCCTTCGTGTCGCTCGCCACGACCTCGCGCCCGCCCGGCGCGATCACAAGGTCGATCCGCGTCGATGACTCCGACGGCTCGATCACCGCTTCCATCGCCCACAAAATCGAAATCAGCTTGCCCGAGAAACTATACGGCCCGTTCGGCGCGGTCATCTCGAACGCCTCGCTGCTCACCGAGCCGGGGCGCTCGATGCGGTGCGTCTGAGCGATGGCGGCGTCGCGCGTGCCTTTGCCGGCGGTGTGCCAGACGAGACGCAATTCAATGGCGTCGGCGGGCTGATCGAGTCGCCATTCGATCCTGCCCGCGATGGTCTGACCGGGGGCGAAGGCGGTCCGGTTCTCAGCCAGGTGCAGCGTGACGATGCTCATGCGCTTTGCCCCTCCAGTTCCGCGGGCAGCACATTGATCTTGAATTCGACATTCACATCCGGCCATCGCGGAATGTCGCCGTGCACTTTGAGCGTCCACACAATCTTATTGTTCGACGCCTCGAACGAATGCATCGTGTCGACGGGGATCGTGATCGACGCGGCGCCGCTGGCCAAGTCCACCGGATCCTCCGTGCGGCGAAGCTCGAGCGTGCGGAACGTATTTTTGTCAGTATGCGTGTTGGTCCCGCGGCGGTAAGTCGCCTCTTCGCGGCCCTCGAGCGTGATCCTCAGCGTTCGGATGCGCTCCGCCTTGCCGACAATGTCCCACGCCACGTCCAGCGCCCCGCCCAGCGGGATCGACTGACGATTGACCGTGACGGTCGGCTGCGGATTGAACAGCGACAAAAACGTGTAGAACACGAACCCGATCGCGCCCAGGCCGATCGCGACGAACGGAATCATGAAGATCGTCAGGAACCACTCGGGATCCCCGCGGACAAATCCATCGACGACCTGATACACGAACACGCTGACGATGCCGTTCCAGAAGAGGGCGAAAAACAAGACGCCGATCAGTTTGAGGTAGCGCGATTCGGTGGGTTTGAGCGTGACGGGGCCGGTGTCATCATCGTCGGCGTTCGATGAATAGGTCGTGCGTCGGCCACGCGCGCCGCGTTCGGTGATGACGAAAGTCGACGATCCGCCGTCCTTGGAGCCGGACTTGAACATGAAGATCAGTCCGCCGACGCCGATGACGAGAAAGACCAGGGGGATGAGGCCGAAGAGCATCATCGGGCTGAACCCGCGATGCAGAACTGCCTCGGCGGGGTCGTCGGGATTGACGAAGCACATCGTCTTCTTGCCGCGCGGGTACTGACGGACGACGTCCTCCTTGCCGCGGTATCCGCTGGAGGACCCGCCCATGAAGTCGTACTGGTTGGACTTGTATGTGCGGCCGTTGAATTCGTAGCGATAGAGAATGTCGACGCTGTAGGTGGTGCCATCGTCCGAGTCGTGCGATCGGACCCGGCTCGACTCGATGACGCAGGGCGTTTCGACCCAGCTTGCGGAAGTGGAGTACTTGATCACCGGGTTGACGAGCAGGAACCACGACAGGCCGCCGCCGACGAGGGCGAACACGCCGAAGAACAGCAGGCCGACGGTTCGCCCGGTGCTCGACGACTTTTTGGAAACGAGTGGCGCATCCGTGCGTGAGGACTGTATTGAGCCGCGCCATGTGAAGAAGATTCCGCCGCCGCCGACGGCGACGAAGATCAGGGGGAACAGCAGGGTGAAGCCGAACAGCAGACTGCCCCGCCGGATCACCGCCTCTGACGCGTCGGCAGGATTGACGTAACACCGGGTCTGGGCGCCCTTGGGGTACTGATCGAGCAGATGCTGGACCTTGATGTATTTGTCGAAAACGGGCTTGTCTTTTGAATATTGCGAAGACGTGTATGCCTTGCCATCGACGGCGTACCGGTACGAGACGACCAGCTCAAAAGGGCGATCGCTTTTGAGGTCCTCCGCGATGCGGCTCTCGATGATCGTGCACGGTGCGGCGGTCCACTGGTAGGTCGCGGCCGTGTCGACGAACTGATGAAACACCATCACTTCAAAGAAGAGCCCCGCCGCCAGGAAGATGCCGAAGAAGAGCGTCGCGCCCAGTTTGCCGATGATCCCGGTCGGCCCGCCGCCGGAGCTGCTGGTATTGATGTTGAATCGGAATCCCGCCATAGCGGTGGTATACTCGGCGTCGGTCCGCGCATCAAATGGAACGTCGCCCATGTACGAGCTTCGCATCGAACGTGTCTTTACCGCTTCGCACGCCCTGCGTCTTTACGACGGGTCGATGGAGGAATCGCACACGCACGACTGGCGCGTCTTCGTGCACATCACCGCGCCGAAGCTCGATGCCATCGAAGTCGTGATGGACTTTCATGAACTGGAGCGCATCGTCGGCGAAACCCTCAAGCCGCTCGACGGCACATCGCTCAATGACGTGCCGATTTTCGCGGGCGTGAACCCCTCCGCCGAGCGCGTCGTCGAGCATATTTACAAGGCGATCGCGCCGCGATTGCCCCGGGGCGTGACGCTCGCAAAAGTCACGATCACCGAAGCGCCGGGGTGTCGGGCGTCGTATTTTGAGTGATGTCGTTGGATATGTGACGCGCCCTTTTGCCGGGCACCCTCACCCCGGCCCTCTCCCGAAGGGAGAGGGGGTCAGACGATCACGAGCGGATCGGCGTCTATCTTGGAAATATCGATTCGCACGGATTTGCCGAGCAATTTGTGCAGATTCGCCTTGAGCACGGGCAGGTAGGGGCGTTCGGTGTTCGTGTGATCGGTGAGGATGACGGAGATGCCGGCGGCGTTGGCGGCGAGGATGTCGTGATGGCGCATCTCGCCGGTCAGGTACGCATCCCCGCCTTGCCCCTTGAGGAGTGATCCCCCGGCCCCGGCGCAGAGCTTGATCTCCCGGACGGCGTGACCGCGCCGGCGATGGCGCTCGCAGCGGGCCAGGCGCACATGCTTGAGGCCCAGATGCTTTTTGATGCGGGTCACGAGTGCGTCGATCGAAATGGGACGATCGAGCGTGACCGCCCGGCCGGGGCCGATGCCGACACGCGGGCGGGGCGTCAGGGGATGAATCTCCCATGCGGGTTCTTCGTAGGGATGCGTTTGCAGAATCGCCTGTGCGACATGCGCGAGGTCGCACTGATCGCTGACCATTTCGAGTCGGACTTCCTCGACGGATTCGAGCTGGCCGGGGGCGCCGATGACGGGGTTTGTCGTTTCATCGCCGCGGAACGTGCCCATGCCGGGGAGACTGAACGAGCAGTGATCGTAGTGGCCGACGTGCCCGGCGCCGGCGGAGGCCATCGCTTCGCGCACCTTGTGCAGATGTTCGGTCGGCACGAAGACGACGACCTTGTGCGTCTGATGGTGCGTGATCGGCGCCGCGGGTTGAATCGGATGACGGTCCCCATCGCCGAGGCCGTCGGCGAGGAAGTCATTGACGCCGCCGGGCGCGGCATCCAGCGCCGTGTGCGGCGAGTAGACGGCGATGCCGGCTTCGAGGAGGCGCACGAGCAGGCGCGACTTGGGCAGCGCGGCGACAAGCCGTTTGACCGGTTCGAAGATCGGCGGGTGATACGCGACGATCATGTCCGTCTTGCGGGCGATCGCCTCGTCGAGCACCGGCTCGGTCAGGTCAATGGTCAGCATCAGCCGGCGCACCGGGCGGGGGTTGGTCGGCTCGACGAGCAGGCCGACGTTGTCCCATTCCTCGGCGAATTGAAGCGGGGCGAGGGTCAGCAGTGCGGTTTGTACTGTTTGTAACGAGAGTGATTTCACGGTTGCGAGTTTACCCTAAATTGCCTGTTGCGTAGAACCGATGTTGATTCGGTATGAACGGTCGCGTTCTCATTTTATCGGACACGCATCTGGGACGTCCGGAAGCGGCGGCGCGATCGGCGCAGGCGCTGCGGCCGCTGTGGCAGCGCGTCGATCATCTGGTATTGAATGGCGACGTGGCGGAGGTGCATCATCCGGTGCACCGAGGAGCGGCGGCGCGGCAGGTCGTCGCGCTTCAGGAGATGTGCGAAGAAGACGGTGTGGCGGTCACGATGCTTTCGGGCAATCACGATCCGTATCTGAGCGATCGGCGTCATCTGCATCTGTGCCAGGGCCGGGTGTTCGTGACGCATGGCGACGTGATGCATCCGTCGATCGCGCCGTGGAGTCCGTCGGCGGAGAAGATCCGCACGGTGTACGAGCTGGCGATGGCGAAGATTCGGCCGGAGCTGCGCGGTGATCTGGAGCAGCGGCTGGCGGCGGCGCAGCACGCGGCGCATGCGGAGTGGGCGTATCTGGAAAAAGCGCCGCCGAAGTCGACGGCGCTGGAAGTGCTCAAGCGGCCGTGGATCATTCCGATGGTGCTCGCATACTGGCGTCGCATTCCGCACCTGGCGGTGGAGTTCGCGGCACAGATGGTGCCCGAGGCGCGTTTCATCATTCTCGGTCACACGCATCGGCACGGCATCTGGAAAATCGCCGACCGCGTCGTGATCAATACGGGCAGCTACGGATTTCCGGGGAAGCCCCGTGCGGTGCTGATCGATGGCGGAGAGATGACGGTTTGGCCGATTGTGTTCGACGGCCAGACGTATCACACGGCGGCAAATCCGCTGGCGCGCTTCGATGTGACGCGCGGGTCGGCGGAGCGCCTGCCGCAGGGGCATCCGGTCGTGGCGTAAACGTGCGACGCCGTGAGCGGCTTTAATCGAGTTCAATGATGCGGTCGGCGCGCGGGCGCGTGGCGTGAATCAGCGCGGCGTTGGGTTTGTCGTTCGCCTCGATCTTCGCATCGGCCTGCGCCTTGGTGGAACCGCCTAGAACATGGCGTGCGTGCACGCGCTTCATGCACACATCGAGCGGCGTGTCGAGATACCACACTTCATCGAGCAGCGGATGCACGCGGGCCCACGGGCCTTCGTCGAGCAGCAGGTAGTTGCCTTCGACGATGATCAGCCGGTGCTCGGGCTGAATGTGCATCGCTTCGGGGATCGGGTCGTGCAACACGCGGGAGTACACGGGGGCGAGCACAAGCTGATCGGCTTTCCGCAGGGCTTGGAGCGTCATGACGAAGCGGGCGACATCGAACGTCGGGGGCGAACCCTTGCGCGGTCGAAGTCCTCGGGCGTCGAGCTGGTCATTGCGGAAGTGGAATCCGTCGAGGGAGAGGACGAGGCCGCCGAGCGGATGGGCCAGTTGATGGGCGAAGGTGGACTTTCCGCTGCCGGGCGGGCCGGTGAGGCCGATCATGAGTCGGGGCTGCGCCAGGGCGGCGAGACGAGCGTTGATTTGCTCGACGATACGTTGCATGACTAGAGCATATCCGAAGACGAGGCGGGCGCGGTCATGTTTTGTGGGATTTGGGTTGATCGACGTGGCCCGGCGCGCGATGATGAGGGGACGATTCACCTCACGCAGATGGAGTCACGCAAGATGAAACGATCGATCCCGTACCTGTGCGTGCTGGCGGCGCTGATCGGGGCGGCGGCGTTGTGGGCGGACGAGCCGCGCTGGCCGTTCACTTCCATCAAGGCCAAGAGCGCGGCGGTGCGGTATGAGAAGACGGTCAAGACGGCGGATGCGGATCACAACCGCGCGCTGGACACGGCCCGCAAGGAGTTCATCGCGGACCTGAACGAAGCGATGGTCGATGCGACGAAGGCGGGTAATCTCGAAGAAGCGATACGCATCAAGGACGCGAAGGAACAGCTCTTGGGCGCGGAGAAACCTGCCGGCGCTCCGGCAACCGCGCCTGCAGCCGGGACCGCCGCCGACAAGACCGCGCTGACGAGCCGGCTTGTCGGCTCGAAGTGGCGACAGGATGACCCGAACCTCACGGAGTGGCTCCTCGCGGAGAACAACGTGGCGGTGGCGGCCTCGGGGCGAAAGGGCGTCTGGCAGGCGATCAACAACTGCACCATCTGTGTGAAGTTCGAACAGTTCTACGTGATGTCCGTCAACGATGACATGGAGTCGGGCACGGGGTACTCGACGCAGGGCAAGTCGTGGGCGACGCATCGTATGAAATGAACGGATCGATCAGAGTCGATCGGCGATGAGACTGGCCAGTTCGGAGCGTTCGGATTTGGCGAGCATGACGTGCCCGACGATGCCGACGCCTTTCATGGCCTCAACAAGATACGAGAGTCCGTTGGACGACCCATCGAGGTAGGGGTTGTCGATCTGTCGGACGTCGCCGGTGAGGATCAGCTTCGTGCCTTCGCCGACGCGAGAGGCGATGGTTTTGACTTCGTGGGGGGTGAGGTTCTGGGCTTCGTCGACGATCATGAACTGATTGGGGATGGACCTGCCTCGGATGTAGGTCAGGGGTTCGAGGACGATCTGGCCGGAGTCGATGAGGGCTTTGATGCGCTGCTCGGGGGTTTTGGATTCAGCGTGCTGCGAGCCGGCGCCGCGGGTGGAGAGCAGGTACGTAAGGTTATCGAAGATCGGCTGCATCCATGCCGTCAGCTTGTCCTCGACGTCGCCGGGCAGATAGCCGATGTCGCGGCCCATGGGCATGATCGGCCGGGCCACGAGCACGCGGTCGTACCGCTGCTCGTTGAGCGCCTTGGCGAGTCCGGCGGCGAGTGCGAGGAGCGTCTTCCCCGACCCGGCGGTGCCCAGCAGGGTGACGAGGCGAATCTCGTCATCGAGCAGCAGGTCCAGCGCCATGGTCTGCTGCACGTTGCGGGCGAAGATGCCGAAGACGCTTTTGCGCGGCGCGGTGACGGGGATGAGGTGATTCGTTTCGCCAAGCCGACGTCCGAGGCCCGTGTGCGACGGGTCGAGGTTGTCGTGGAGCATGGCGAACTGGTTGGCCTGGAGTTTGATCGGCTGCGGCTTTCCGGCGGGCGCGTGCTGCTCGGCATCGGGGTCCGCTTCGGGCCGGGGCAGGTACGGCTCGATGTCCGAGAGCGGAATCTGCTTTTCTTCGTAGAGCTGATTGATGAGGGCGGTGTCGACGTTGAGCGTGACATACCCGGTGTACAGACGATCGGCGTCGACCTTCTGGGCCTCGAAGTCCATCGTGGGGATGCCCAGCGCATCGGACTTGATGCGGGCATTGATGTCCTTGGAGATGAAGACCGTGCGGTCGCCGCGCTTCATGTGTTGATAAGCGACGGAGATGATGCGGTTGTCGGGCGTCGGATTGCGCAGCGCGGCGGGGGGGTCGTTGACGGCGAAGTCGATCTTCACGGTGCCGCCGTGCCCGTTCCAGCGCACGCCATCGCTGAGCTTCCCCTTGCGGCGAAGACTGTCGAGATGGCGAATGACCTGGCGGGCGTTGCGGCCGACGTCGTCGTTCTGCTTCTTGAAGGCGTCGAGTTCTTCGATGACGACGAAGGGGATCACCACTTCGTTGTCAGCGAACATGAAGAGCGATTCGGGATTGTGCAGAAGGACATTGGTGTCGAGGACGAAGACTTTACGTTCGTTGTCTGGGGCCGCGTCGGATGAAGCTGGCGTCACGGATGTATCTCCCACACGAGTCTGACGTCGATCCGCCGCCGTGCAGTGTAACTGATCCATCCGGTCAAGGCACAGCCCTCCCGCATCGGGCGCTTAGTCCTCTTCGAGTTTGCCGGGCGGCACGAAGTTGCTCACATCGTGGTCGCTGAAGGTGCACATGTCTTCATGGCGGAGCTGATTGGCGGGGACGCCGAGCATGCCGAGGATGTAGGGCTCGATGACGGCCTGGCCGCCGACGAGATACAGATCGCTCTGGACGGCCCGGCAGAAGCGGATGATGATCGGTTGCGAACCGATGACGTAGTCCTTGGTGGCGAAGCGGACGCGCCACATGGTGCACGGCTCAAGGAACTGGTTGGAGAGGAAGCCCACGCCGCCGCGGCTGATGTCGCGCAGCAGAATGGGGATCGGATGCTCAAGCTCCATTTCGTCGATGGGCTCAAGCTTCGCTTCGCCGCGCACCACGAATCGCTGGTAGCGGCGCTGCACTTCGACGGGCGGATCCTTGCGATGCTCATCGAGCTTCGCAAGCATCTCCATCAGTTCCTGCGGCTTGGTCGTCGACATGTCGTTTGCTCCTGCAGTCATGGCAGGCTCCTCATAGTTACGGCCCGTTGCGGCGGCGGACATGGCCGAGGCAACGCGAACCCGGTTACGGCGGATATTCCTATCATCGACAAATCAGCCAAATGCCTTCAATCAGGGCATCACCTTACCCCCGCCAATCGCAAAAAACGCCGTTCCTATCGGACGGGGCGACGACGGCCAAATAAAAACCCCCGGCATTGCCGGGGGTTGGCGTTAAGCGGGAAACGACTGCCGAGAGATCACATTTTCAACGCCGCCTGAGCCGCCGCCAGCCGGGCGACCGGCACGCGGAACGGGCTGCACGAAACGTAGTTCAGGCCGACTTTCGCGCAGAAGGCGATCGAAGCCGGGTCGCCCCCGTGCTCGCCGCAGATGCCGCACTTGAGCTTGCCCTTGGTGCTGCGGCCCTTGCGCACCGCCATATCGACAAGCTGCCCCACGCCCGACTGGTCCAGCGACTGGAACGGATCGATGGGCAGAATCTCCTGCTTGATGTAGTCGGGCAGGAACGTGTTCACGTCGTCGCGGCTGTACCCGAAGGTCATCTGCGTCAGGTCGTTGGTCCCGAAGCTGAAGAAGTCCGCTTCCTGCGCGACTTCGTCGGCGGTCAGCGCGGCACGGGGAATTTCGATCATCGTGCCGATGGTGATGTCGAGCTTACCCGTGTACTTCCTGGCCTTCTTGATGTCGGCGATGACCTTCTCGGTCAGCTCGCGCAGCACGGCCAGCTCGCGCTTCGTGCCCACGAGCGGGATCATGATTTCCGGAATCGCCTTGATCTTCTTCTTGAGGCAGTTGATCGCCGCTTCGGTGATCGCCGTCACCTGCATCTCGAGAATCTCGGGATACGTCACGGACAGACGACATCCGCGATGACCGAGCATCGGGTTCGCCTCGTGCAGCGCCGCGACGCGACGCTTGACCGCGTCGCTCTTGACACCCAGCGCCTTGGCGACTTCCTTCTGACCCTTCTCATCGTGCGGCACGAACTCGTGCAGCGGCGGATCGAGCAGGCGCACCGTCACCGGCAGCCCGTTCATCGCCTTGAAGATCCCTTCAAAGTCGCTCCGCTGGAACGGCAGCAGCTTCGCCAGCGCCTTGCGGCGGGCCGGTTCGCTTTCCGCGAGAATCATCTCGCGCATCGCGATGATGCGCTCGCCTTCGAAGAACATGTGCTCCGTGCGGCAGAGGCCGATGCCCTGTGCCCCGAATTCGCGGGCGCGCTTGGCGTCGGCGGGGGTGTCGGCGTTGGTGCGGATGTCGATCTTGCGATACTTGTCCGCCCAGCCCATGACCGTCGCGAACGTGCCCGAAAGCTTGGGCTCCATGCGGGCGATCGTCCCGGCCATGACCTCGCCGGTCGAGCCGTCGATCGACAGCGTGTCGTTGTGCGTGTACTTTCTGCCGTTGACGGTGATGATCCGCTTCTTCTCATCGATGTGAATCGCACCGGCTCCGGCGACGCAGCAGCGGCCCCAGCCGCGGGCCACCACGGCCGCGTGGCTCGTCATCCCGCCCGTCGAAGTCAAAATGCCCGCCGCCGAGTGCATCCCGTCGATGTCCTCGGGGTTGGTTTCCTTGCGGACCAGCAGCACCTTTTCGCCGGCGTGCGTGCGCTCGACCGCTTCCTCGGCCGTGAACGCCAGCTTGCCCACCGCCGCGCCCGGCGAAGCGGGAAGGCCGATCGTCAGCACGGTCGCCGACTTCTTGGCCTTGGGGTCGAAGCTCGGCAGAAGAAGCTGCGTCAGGTCGGCCGCGGGAATGCGCAGCACCGCCGTCTTCTCGTCGATGAGCTTTTCCTTGACCATGTCGCAGGCGATCTTCACCGCCGCCACGCCGGTCCGCTTGCCGTTGCGCGTCTGAAGCATGAAAAGCTTGCCGCGCTCGATCGTGAACTCGATGTCCTGTACGTCCTTGTAGTGCTTCTCGAGCTTGCTCTTGATGGCGATCAGTTCGCCGTACACCTTCTTGTTCCACTTGGGCATCTCCGCCACCGGCAGCGGCGTGCGGATGCCCGCCACGACGTCTTCGCCCTGCGCGTTGACGAGGAACTCGCCGTAGAACTTGTTCTCGCCGGTCGAGGGATTGCGCGTGAAGGCCACGCCCGTCCCGCAGTCGTCGCCCATGTTGCCGAACACCATCGACTGGACGTTCACCGCCGTGCCGAGCAGGCCCGTGATGTTCTCCACCTGACGATACCGCACCGCACGCGGCTGCATCCAGCTCTTGAACACCGCTTCGATCGCCAGCTCAAGCTGCTTGATCGGCGTCTGCGGGAACGGCGAGCCGACGTGCTTGCGGTAAACTTCCTTGTACGCGTCGCACAGCTCGATCATGCCCTTCGTCGGCACATCCGTGTCGAGCTTGGCGTTGTACTTCCGCTTGATCTTGTCGAACGCGACTTCGAAGTGTTCGTGGTCGACGTTCATCACCACGTCGCCGTACATGTTGATCAGTCGGCGGTAGCTGTCGTAGGCGAAGCGCTCATTGGCCGTCGCGTTGGCGATGCCCACCACGGACTGATCGTTGAGCCCGAGGTTCAGGATCGTGTTCATCATGCCCGGCATCGACGACGCGGCGCCCGAACGGACCGACACGAGCAGCGGGTTCATCTTGTCGCCGAACTTCTTGCCGGTTTCCTTTTCGAGCGTCGCGACGTTCGCTTCGACCTGCGCCATCAGCCCCGCAGGCAGCTTCCGGCCGGACTTGTAGTATTGATCGCAGACTTCGGTTGTGATCGTGAAGCCCGCGGGCACTGGCAGGCCGATGCTGGTCATGTCGGCCAGGTTCGCCCCCTTGCCACCCAGCAGCAGACGCTGATCGCGCTTGCCTTCAGTCTTGGTCTTGCCAAAGTAATAAACCCACTTCGCTGATTGCTTCTTGGCCATTGGTCGTTCACCCTTTGTCGGTGTGGTTGGTGATGCGGTAAGTCGTGAAAAAAGCCCGCCGTTTTGCGGCCGTACCGTGGCTTTCGGGGTGTCGAGTATAGTATCCGCAGATGCCAAGTCAATTAGTGCAGTCCGATTCAGCCCTTGCCGCGCTCGCCGCCGCGACCGCCGATCCGCTCATGCTTCTGCACTCCGGTCGGCCGCATCCCCGCTGGGCCGTCCGCTCCCTCCTCGCCCAGCCCGCCGCATGGTTCCGCTACACCGCGGATCATCGCTCCCATCTGACCGGCCTCGACCGCCCATTGACCCACAACCTCTGGCGCGACCTGCGTTCACTCTTGAATGACCCGACCCTCCCCGGTCGATGGTTCGGCTACTTCAGTTACGACCTCGCCTCCCTCATCGAACCCGCCAAACTGACCCCCGTTCATCCCAACGACTGGCCCCTCGTCCAACTCGCCTACTGCCCCCACACCCGCGAATTCCCCCCTGGAAACCCGCCCACAAAGCCGCGGGATGAGCGCAGCGACGCCGCCATGCGTAGCGGCTTCGCGGAGCATGGAGCCCCGGATGCGTTCACCTCCAACCTCCCCCAACACGCCTACGAATCCGCCGTCCGCCGCGCCCTCCAATACATCGCCGCCGGCGACATCTTCCAGGTGAACCTCGCTCAAACCTTCACCACCCAATTCACCGGTAGCCCCCGCGCCCTCTACCACCGCCTCGCCGCCCTCAGCCCCGCCTGGTACGGCGCCTACATGGAACTCCCCCATTTAGCGGCGGGGCTTGCCCCGCGCGTCCCCCCCCCTCGCGCCATCCGCTCCACCAGCCCCGAACTCTTCCTCCACGTCAAAAACAACCACATCACCACCCGCCCCATCAAAGGCACCCGCCCCGCGCTCCCCCCAAGGCGGGGGGACTTGAGTCCCCCCGTTTCCGATCTCCTGACCTCCGAAAAAGACCGCGCCGAACTCAACATGATCATCGACCTGATGCGCAACGACCTCGGACGCGTCTCAACCTACGGCTCCATCCGCGTCACCGACCCCCGCGCCCTCGAATCGCATCCCACCATCGACCACACCACCGCCACCATCGAAGCCGACCTCCACCCCTCCCGCGACATCGTCGACCTCCTCCGCGCCACCCTCCCCGGCGGATCCATCACCGGCGCCCCCAAAATCCGAGCCATGCAAATCATCCACGAACTCGAACCCAACCCCCGAGGCCCTTACACCGGCTGCCTCGGCTACATCGCCAAAGACGAACTGCACCTCAACATCGCCATCCGCACCATTCTCCTCACCCCCGCCAACCCGAATGCTCAGCGCAGCGATGCCGCCATGTGTAGCGGCTTCGCGAAACAGGGAGCCCCGGATTCCCCCACGTACCGCGCCGCCTTCTCCACCGGCGCCGGCATCGTCGCCGACTCCAACCCCACCGCCGAATACCACGAAACCCTCACCAAAGCCGCCCCCCTCATGCAGGCACTCACCGTTTAGCGGCGGGGCACCGCCCCGCGTGCGAATTGGCGCATCTCACCACCACGGTAAAATGTCAACGCCCATTCCGGAGTGCTCCACCATGTCTTACGTTCGTATGACGATCGCGCTACTTCTCATCGCTCCGTCGGTGCTCGCGGATGGCTTTAAGTTGGTCCACGATAAATATGACGTTCAGCCCATAATCACGAACAACTCGGATTACCGCATCTACGGCGATCGC
Source organism: Planctomycetota bacterium (assembly GCA_016125255.1). Lineage (NCBI taxonomy): Bacteria > Pseudomonadati > Planctomycetota > Planctomycetota bacterium. The sequence continues at coordinate 54,914 of WGMD01000025.1, forward strand.
GACAAATTGCCGGATGCTGCCGATCCCGCGAAGTTGCAGCGATTGACGCTATGGACGCAGCGCACGGTCACCCAACTGGAAACAATCGTTCATGCCCAACCCCCGGCCGGGTCCGACAAGTTGGCGACCTCCGAGTTCTACGGTCACCAACATGACGCGGCCAACAAGATGATCGACGCCATGATCGGTCTGCCCGTCCGCGAGCGAATGACGGTTTTGCAAGTCATCCAGCGCGATCCGCCCCGTCCGCCAAAGTATGTTGGTGAAAATGAATCGCTCTCGCGCCGCGCGGATTATGAAGCTGAAAAGACTCGCTATGAGGTTCTTTTGGCGGACTTCCGCAAGCGGCGCTATCTGATTGTCATGGAGATTCCTTGGCGATCATCCGCCGCGCTCTCCCGCACTGCCCGCGAGGAAATCGCCAAGGCAAAGGATGAAGACAAGGCCATGTTGCGCCAGAGATGGGAGGCACGCAAGCCCCGACACTTCGTCTATTTCTTCGGCGGCGATGAAGTCGCCGAATGGAAACCCGATCAGGTTCACGACGTCGTCGGTCTCGTTCGAGCGGCGGGCATGTTCTGCTATGACGGCGCAGCTTCGAACAACTACAAAGCGGGCTTCGGCAATGAAGATGTCTTCGTCGGACTCGAACTACTTCTGAAGATTGTTCCCGATCCCGGCAATGCGCCTGCCGCCGCGGCTCCGGCGGCGCCCGCAGCCCCCTCGGCCGACGAGATGGCGGCCAAGACGATGCAGATGGCGCACAATTATCGGCAGGCCGGTCGCCTTGATCTGGCCCGCGCGGAATACGACAAGATCGTGGTCGCCTACCCCGACGCTGCGATTGCCAAAGAAGCGGCCCAATGGATCGAGTTCATCGACAAACAGCGCGACGCAGCATCCGGCCAAAAACCTTAAGACGCGCGCCCTCGGCACGCCGCTATCATGTCCTTGATGTCCCTGCCGATTTTTCAGATTGATGCGTTCACCGACACGCCCTTCGCCGGGAATCCGGCGACGGTGGTGATTCTCGAAGGGCCGGCGAAGGCGACGTGGATGCAGCGCGTGGCGGCGGAGATGAATCTGTCCGAGACGGCCTTCGTCGAACTTCACGAAGACCACATCGGCCTGCGCTGGTTCACGCCGCTGCTGGAAGTCGATCTGTGCGGACACGCCACGCTCGCGGCGGCGCACGCGCTCTGGCAGACCCAGCGCGCGGAAGGACCGATCGCATTCCACACGCGCTCGGGCGTGCTGACCGCGCGGCAGCGCGGCCCGTGGATCGAGCTGGACTTCCCCGCCGACGAGCCGCAGCCGACGCCGCCGCCGCCGGGCATCGCCGACGCGCTGGGCGTGAAAATGGTGCATATCCGCCGGGGCGTGAGCGATTTTCTCGTCGAAGTCGAGTCGGCGGAGGTCGTGCGTCAGCTCATCCCCGATTTCGCCCGGCTCGCCCGCATCGAAGCGCGCGGGTTCATCATCACCGCGCCCAGCGATGACGATCGCTACGACTTCATCAGCCGCTTCTTCGCCCCCCGCTTCGGCATCAACGAAGACCCCGTCACCGGGTCCGCCCACTGCACGCTCTCGCCTTACTGGAGCGAGAAACTCGACGATGACGAACTAGTCGGCTACCAGGCGTCGCCGCGCGGCGGATTCGTCCGCACGCATCGCAAGCGCGACCGCGTCGTCCTCAGCGGGCAGGCCGTCACCGTGCTCGCCGGCGAACTGACGGTGGACTGACCGCGCGTTGGCATGAGGCGGGGGGACTTAAGCCCCCCCGGCTGCGTTGACGAAACCGTCATCGCGCAGGACGATACGGTCGATGAAGGTCTACCTCAACGGCAAATTCGTCGACGCCAGCCGGGCGCGTCTGAGCATTTTCGATGCGTCGGTGCAACATGCCGTGGGCCTTTTCGAAACGATGCGCGCCGCACATGGCCGCGTGTTTCGACTCATTCCGCATGTCGAGCGGCTCATCGCCTCCGCCCGGCTATTGGGTCTGAGCGATCGGCTTCGTCCCGGCCCGCTGGCCGAGGCGGTCGAGCTGACGCGCGAGAAGAACAACCTTGCCGAGGCCCGCATCCGTCTGACCGTGACCGGCGGCGATCACTCGCTGCTGACCGGCAAGTCGCGGTCGAAAAACGGCGGACATCACCCGTCGATCTTCATCACCGCGACCGAACCGACGCAGTACCCGGAGGCGATGTTCACGCAGGGCGTGCCGGTGGTGATCGCCGACCCGAAAGCCAATCCGTTCGATCCGGCCGCGTCGCACAAGACGCTCAACTACTGGACCCGCCTTCAATCGCTTTCCGCCGCCGCGGTCGCCCGGGCCGGCGAAGCGCTCTGGTTTACCGTGACCAATCACCTGTGCGGCGGATCGGTGTCCAATGCGTTCATCGTCAAAGACGGCCAGCTTCTGACGCCCTTCGCCCGCGGCGAGGAAGTCAGCGGGGCGCTGCCCTCGCCCGTCCTGCCGGGGATTACGCGCGCCGCCGTGCTCGAAATCGCCCAGGCCATGGACCTGCCCGTGCAGAAGAAGATGCTGACCATCAACGATGTGCTCGAGGCCGACGAACTGATGCTCACCAACAGCAGTTGGCACGTCCTGCCCGTCGTGCGCGTCGAGAAGGAAACCATCGGGTCGGGCGACGTCGGCCCGATCACGCAGCAGATTCGAGAGCGCCTGCTCAAAACCATCGAAGAGGAATGCGCGTAAAATCCCCGTCGCGCCGCCCCATGGAGACCCCGTTCATGATTCATCCCACCGTCGCCCGCCTGCTTGTCATCCTCTGCCTCGCGTCGCTCTTGGCCGGCTGCGCCTCCGAACCCAAGCCCGACAACACGAAGCTGTATCAGAGCAAGGTGCTGGTCAAACCGCTGAGCGTGGTGCTGGCGCAGGCGCTGATCGCCAAGAAGAAGGCGGGCGAGGAGCTGCCGGAGGATTACCAGTCGGTGGACTTCGCCGTGTCGGTCATCGAGTCGATTCGGCTTCAGCACCCGGAAGTGTTCATGGTGACCGAAGCGCAGGAAAAGGCCTTTTTCAACGGAAAATTCGACGATCGCTACAACGCCAAGCGCGTCAGCCAGCTCATCGATCAGGTCACCGAGCTTCACGTTCCGCTCGACACCATCAACAGCTACCTCGTGAGCGAATACCTCAACGACAAGCTTCACGGCGTGCGGCTCGAACTGGCCGCCCGGCTGCTGGCGGCGCAGGTGAAGACGGCCAAGATGAACACGACCGGGGCGAATTGAACCGGCGGTGATGCGTGACTGAGGGCGATACCGCAAGCACACTCGTGTTCCACCACGGCGCGCTGGGCGACAGCGTGATCGTCTGGCCGATCCTGCGCGCGCTGGGCCCGCTCGCGCTTTTTGCCCCGCGCGAAAAGGCGCGCCTCGCCGCCGCGGCGCTGCCGTTGGTCACGCCCATCGACGGCGACGCGCCGGACCTGAGCCGACTGTTCTCCCCGGGCGCGACGATGGAGGTCAGCGATGATCTGCGCGACCGGCTCGCTGCGGCGGGACGCATCATCAGCTTCATCAGCAATGGTCAGGACGCCTGGGCGCAGAACGTCATGGCGATGGCGCGCGAGGCGCATCTTTACTTCGTGGACCCGCGGGCGATGCCGGATTGGGATCGGCCCATCGTGCAGGCGCACCTGCATCAACTGCATCAGCAGGGGCTGGACATCCGGCCGCTTTTGGCGGATCGGCGGCACAATCCCGACGGGCCGGTGCTGGTGCATCCGGGCAGCGGGGGTCGCGACAAATGCTGGCCGGCGGAGCGCGTCGAGGCGCTCGTCGATCACCTGATCCGCATCGGGCGGCCGGCGCAGCTTCTGATCGGCCCGGTCGAGCGGGAGCGTATCGAGGCGCGGCGGCTGGAGCATTGGCGATCGCGCTACGAGGTGGCCGAGCCGTGGGATTTGTCGGAGTTGGCACGCGTGATGGGGTCGGCTCGCGTGGTGGTGGCGAACGATTCGGGGCCGGCGCATCTGGCGGCGGGACTGGGCGTGGCGACGGTGGCGCTATTCGGACCGACGGACCCGCGCGTGTGGGCGCCGCTGGGCCCGGCGGTGTCGATTCTCGCACCGGAGGAGCCGGCGCCGATGAACTGGCTGGAAGTCGAGCCGGTCATCGAGGCGGTCGCGCGCTGGTGAGGTTTCGTATCATGTGCGCATGATTTCGTGCGTGATCACACAATTGGCGGCGGGATTCCTGGCGGGGGTGCTGACGCTGCTGTTGCGCGTGCGGCCGGCGTCGCTGACGGCGATGACTTGGCTTATGCTCGACGTGCTGATCGTGCAGGCATGGATGCTCGGATCGGGCTTGGCGGGGCGGCTCGACGTGCGATCGCAATTGTTCATCGCGGTCGGTGCGCTGCTGATCAGCGCACTGCTCATCGGGATTTGCCGGCGGGCGATCGTCAGCGAATGTCGATTCATCGGCCGACGATGTCGCGCGGCGATGGGGCGGCTCGGTGTATGGCGCATCGTCGTGATGATGTTGATCATCGGTGGGATGCTTGCGTGGTGCGGGGCGACGGGCTGGCTTGTCGGGCCGTATCTGCCGGATGTGACGACGTATCACCTGGCCCCGCCGGCGGACTGGGTGGCGAACGGTCGGATCGAGTCGCTGCGGTGGCTGGATTCGCGGGCGAACTGGCCGCAGGGTCAGGGGCTTTTGGCGATGAGCTGGATGAATCCGCTGCGGGAACTGCGGGCGGGGGTGCTCGGGGAATTGCCGTGGTTAGTGCTCGCGGCGGCGACGGCTTGGGCATGGGTGCGACAGCTCGGCGGGGGGGTGCGATGGGCCTGGCTAGCCGCGTGTTTGACGGCGGGCGTGCCGGTGGCATGGGCACAGGCGACGAGCGGGCTCAACGACTTCGCGGTGGCGACGTTGATGTTCGCCGCGATGGCTCCGCTGCTGGGGCGAAGCGTGAAGCGGGGGCAAGTATGGGTCACGTTGCTGGCGATCGTGCTGGCGATGGGCGTCAAGCCGACGACGATGTTCATGTTTCCGGCGATCGTGCTGCTGATCATCGCGCGGCGGATCGGCGGACGCTTCGAGCGCGGCGGGGGGCGTAGTGCGATCGTCATCCCGCTATTCATGCTCGCCGTGTGCGTCAGCGGATTCTGGTACGGGCGCAACGCGATGGTGCATCAGAATCCGTTGTATCCGGCGCCGATCGCATGGGGCGATCGGGTGATCGCGCGCGGGAATGTGCAGGTGGAGGGGAATCTCGGCGGGCCGAGTATTGCGAAGTTGAAACAGAATGTCGGGGTCATGGTGACGGATCGGATGTGGGACGTGCACAAGCTGCGCGACGGGCTGACGCCGCGCGCGAGCGGGTTCGGCTTGCTCGCATCAGGGGCGGGAACGCTGGCGATGCTCGTTTTGCTGTTCATGCGGCGGCGGATGGCGATGGGGATCATCGCGATGTTGATCATGGTCGTGTGCACGGCGGCGGCGGCGGAGCCGGATATCTGGAACGGGCGGTTTTTCAGCGTGTATGCGTTGGTCGGTGTGGTCGCGGCGGTGATGTTGGGGCGGGTCATGCCGTGGCGATTCATGAGCGTGGGTTGGGCGCTGGCGTTGATCGGATTGGGGTCATGGGGCGCCTGGCGGGGGATCGACGCCACGGTGCCGCCGCTCGCCAAGGCGTATTGGCAGGAGCACGGGCTGAGCAATGTACCGGATCGGGCGATGCTCTTTCACGATCACGCCTGGATGCTCGACAAGGTCGCGGAGGTGCCGGAGGGTTTGACGATCGCAATCACCGGCGACGGCCCGCGGGCGCCGGTGGCGCTGATGCATGGCGAGCATCTGGATCGGAAGCTGTTTTACTATCCGGCGGCGATGGATCCGTATGTGTGGAAGGATTGGCGCGACAAGGGGGTCGCATGGCTGATTCCCTCCGTGCCGGAGAGCGAACTGGGCGCGATCGACCGAGGCATGCGCGGGTTGGGGCTTTATCGTTTTGAAGACGGGCTGTACGGACTGCCATAGGGCGATGTGATCTATTGTCTTTGGGTGATCTCATCGCAAATCACCCATGCATGGGCGATCAGGCGCGGGGCGCTTGCGAAGGGTGAATGCGGGATGGGAGGATCAGGTCAATCGCCGCACGGCGTACATCGTGCGCACATCGACGCAGTCCATGCCGGCGCGTCGGGCGGCCTCGATGCCCAGATCGGTGTCTTCGTAGGCGCAGGCGCGCTGGGGCGCGACGCCGATGCGGCGCGCCGCTTCGAGGAACACATCCGGTTCGGGCTTGTGTCGGGTCACGTCATCGGCGCAGACCAACGCGTCGAACCAGTCGAGGATATTCAGGTGTTTGAGCATGCGCTCGGCGCTCCATCGCAGGGAGCCGGTGGCGACGGCCATGGGCAGCTTGCCGCGGTGTTCGGCGGCGATGGCGACGACGGGCTCGATGCATCCGATCTCGTGCAGCGCTTCGTGGAACGCCAGTTCCTTTTCATGCGCGACTGCTTCGACGTCGAGGGAGAGGCCGGCTTCGTCAGCGAGCATGGCGACGATCTTGTTGGTCGGCACGCCGCCGAGGGAGTAGAAGCGGTCCTCGGGCAGATGCAGGTTGTAGCGATGCAGCGTCGTGTTCCATGCCAGGAAGTGCGCGGGCATGGTGTCGGCGAGTGTGCCGTCGCAGTCGAAGATCAGGCCGAGATACGGTTTCATAAGCGAGCATGGTAGCGCGGCGACCGGGGCGGGTACAATACGGATGACGCCCAACTCAACACGGAGGCCTTGACCATGCTCACCGATGTGCGATGGCGGACATTTCTGGTCGTGCTCACTCTTGTCGGCGCCGGCGCGGTTTTCGCCGGGGACTGGCCGCAGTTCGGCGGGCCGGGGCGGGACAACCATTCCGACGAGCAGGGGCTCATGAAGGAATGGCCCAAGGACGGGCCGGGCATCGCATGGCGCGTCGAGACGGCGGGGATCGGGTACGCCTCGGTGTCGGTGGCCGGGGGGCGCGTGTTCACGCAGGGGATCGTCAACGAGGTCGAGCAGGTGATCGCGCTGGATGAGAAGGACGGTCACACGCTCTGGATGATCGCCGCGCAGCCGGAGGCGAAGCCGTACAAAAATGGACAAGGCGACGGTCCGCGCGGGACGCCGACGGTGGATGGCGATCGCGTGTACGCCGAGAGCGGTCAGGGCGCGTTGAGCTGTCACGAAGTCGCCACGGGGAAGATCGTCTGGCAGCGTTCGCTCACGAAGGACTTCGGGGGCCACGTGCCCGGCTGGGGCTACAGCGAGTCGCCGCTGGTCGTGGGCGACTGGCTGATCGTCACGCCCGGCGGCAAGGGCGGAACGCTGGCGGCGCTGAACAAGATGACGGGCGAAACGGTTTGGGAATCGAAGGGCGTCACGCAGGGCGCGCAGTATTGTTCGCCCCAGCTTGCGGAGATCGCGGGCGTGAAGCAGATCATTCAGATGGCGCGCGACAGCGTCTTCGCGGTCGAATTGGCCACGGGTAAATTCCTCTGGGAATACAAGCACGCCAACAACGGGACCGCCAACGTCTGCATGCCCCTCATCAAGGGCGACTACGTCTTCGCCTCCAGCGCCTACGGCACCGGCGGCGGACTCGTGCATGTCACGCGCGACGACCAGACATGGAAGGTCGACGAGGTGTATTTCGAGAAGCGCATGGCCAATCATCATGGCGGCCTCGTGCGCGTCGGCGACTACATCTATGGGTTCGGCTCGCGCGACCTGATGTGCATGAACTACATGACGGGCGCGATCGCATGGTCGGATCACTCCGTCGGCAAGGGCTCGATCATCGCGGCCGACGGCATGCTGTATCTGCTCGGCGAGCGGCGGGAGATGGCGCTGGCGGAGGCCACGCATGAAGCATACCGCGAGCACGGCCGCTTCAAGCTCGAGGATCAGAACGCGCCGACATGGGCGCATCCGGTCGTGGCCAACGGGCGGCTCTACCTCCGCAATGAAAAACAGATCACCGCGTTTGACCTCAAACCGGCCCTGACCGAACGCCCCAGCGGCGATTCGCGTACAATCTCCGGTTCGTAAGACATTCGATTCCACCCACCCCCGAGGACTTTCCATGTTCAAATCGCTGATCGCCATCGTGGTGCTGCTGGCCGTGGCAGCCGGGTTTTTCGCCGTGCAAGCGACCGCTGACGACAAGCCGGCCCCGTTGAAGGTGCTGCTCATCGCCGGCGGATGCTGCCATGACTACGCCAACCAGAAGGACATCCTCAAGAAGGGTCTGGAGGAGCGGGCGAACGTCCAGGTGACGATCGCGTACGACGATGATCACGGCACCAAGCACCTGAACCCGGTCCTCGAGAAGGACGATTGGGCGAAGGGTTTTGACGTGATCCTGCATGATGAATGCGAAGCGGACGTGAAGGACATGGCGACGATCGACCGCATCCTCGCGCCGCACAAGGACGGTCTGCCCGGCGTGGCGCTGCACTGTGCGATGCACTGCTTCCGCTCCGAAGGTTGGAACAAGCCCGAGACCCCGACGCCCTGGCAGCAGTTCCTGGGCCTCCAGAGCTCCGGCCACCGCCATCAGGCCCCCATCGCCATCCACTTCGACGACTCGACGCATCCGATCACCAAGGGCATGGAGGACTGGACCACCATCAACGAAGAGCTCTACAACAACTTCGCCGGCGGACTGCTGCCGACGGCCCACGCCCTCGCGCACGGCAAGCAGGACAACAACAACGACGTGTGCGTCTGGACCAATGTCTACAACGGCAAGGCCCGCGTCTTCGCCACGACCATCGGCCACAACAACCAGACCGTCTCCGACCCGCGCTACCTGGATATGGTCACCCGCGGCCTGCTCTGGGCCTGCGACAAACTCAACGACGACGGCACCCCGAAGACCGGCTACGGCAAATAAGCCGCCCGTCGTCGTTCATCCGATGTTCACCCCGAAGCCCATGGCCTCACGCCATGGGCTTTTTTTCCCATACACTCCCCACGCCGCGCAACAAAAAACCCTCACGCTCCCGCGTGAGGGTTCACTGAATCTCAGGGTCTCGTCGCTCCGGCAACGGCGATTCGCCGGAAAGTGTCAGGTCGATTAAGCCATGCTAGGCGGCCAATCCAACCGGGACGTCGGCCCGCCGAAAATTATTCGCCCGGCGGGGTCTTGGCCTTGAGCCAGGGCATCATCGCCCGGAGTTTGCGGCCGGTGACTTCCACGCCGTGGTTACGGTCGGCCTCGTAGAGCCGCTTGAAGTTCTTCATGCCGCCTTCGTACTCGGCGCGCCAGCCCTTGGCGAAGTCGCCTTTCTGGATGTCGGTCAGGGCCTGCTTCATGCGGGCTTTGACGTCGGCGGTGATGATCTTGGGGCCGACGGACAGATCGCCCCATTCGGCGGTGTTGGAGATCGAGTAGCGCATGTAGCCCAGCCCGCCCTGATAGATCAGGTCGACGATGAGCTTCAGTTCGTGACACACTTCAAAGTACGCCATCTCCGGCGGGTAGCCGGCTTCGACGAGCGTCTCGAAGCCCGCCTTGATCATGGCGGACAGGCCGCCGCACAGGACGACCTGCTCGCCGAACAGATCGGTTTCGCATTCGTCCTTGAAATTCGTCACGATGACGCCGGAGCGGGCGCCGCCGATGGCGATGGCCCACGCCATGGCGATCGACTGCGCGTCCGCCGAGCCCGACGGATTCTGATGCACAGCGATGAGGCACGGCACGCCGCCGCCGCGCTGATACTCGCTGCGGACGAGGTGGCCGGGGCCTTTGGGGGCGATCATGATGACGTTCACATCCTTGGGCGGCGTGATCGTCTTGAAGTGGATGTTGAACCCATGCGTGAACGCCAGCGTCTTGCCCGCCGTCAGATGCGGCGCGATCGACTTGGCGTAAACCTCCGGCTGGACCTCGTCGGGGAGCGTCACGAGGATCATGTCCGACTTCTTGACGACTTCGTCAACGGACATGGGCGTGAACCCGTTTTCGATGGCGAGCTTGCCATTGGGCGAGTCGGCCCGGTTGGCGACGATGACGTTCAGGCCGGACTCGCGGGCGTTGAGGGCATGGGCGTGACCCTGCGATCCGAAGCCCAGCACGCCGATGGTCTTGCCTTGGAGCGGCCCGAGCGAGCCGTCCTTCTCGTACAACATCTCAATGGCCATATCGTTTTTCCTTGAAAAATGGACCCGGTAGGTTAGCGGGGCCGATCCGATGCGTCAAACCCCGCCTGACCGGCGAGGCGGCCCGATCGGCGGCAAACTGCGAAAAATATGTTGAGATCGACGGGGCATGTGGTAACTTGAAGTAGGCCCCATCTGCGGGGCTGAGGCGTTTTGCCATTTCAAGTCCCTTGGAGAATGAATCCATGTTCAGCCCCGCCCAATGCCGCGTCTTCGCCGCCCTCTTCGTCGCCGCCGTCGTGTCGCTGACCGCCGCACCCTTCGCCGCCGCCGCCGTCGTCTCCGATGACTTTTCCTACACCCCCGACGATGCAACCCTCCTGGGCATGACCGGCGGGACCGGCTGGACCGGACAGTGGGGCGCGTCGACCATCAGCAGCAGCAACACCAGCCGCATCAAAATCGACGCCGACAACAACCTGACCTACTCCGGCGGCGGATACAACGTCCCTCAGACCGGCGTCGGACTCGCCTACGGCGACTTTAACGGCTTCCGCGGCATCAACCGCTACATCAACACCGACCTCGTCGGACAGGTCTGGTTCTCCATCCTCGTCAAAAACACCTCCTCCAACTTCGTCTCCGGCATCGAGTTCAACAACCATGCCGATGCACCCTTCGGCGGAACCGACTACGCACAGGGCGCCTTCGACGTCGGACTCTTCGGCACCAGTCTCAACGTCCGCTACAACAGCGTCAACACCACCGGCGTCGCCACCCTCGCCCTCAACGCCGTCCACCTCATCGTCGGCCACATCGTCATCGGCGCCGGCAACGACACCCTCCAGGTCTGGGCCGACCCCGCAAACCTCGCCTCCCTCGGCACCCCCCTCTTCAGCGCTTCCTCCGCCAACATGGGCAACGCCCTCTACCTCGCCGGCATCTACGCCTATGGCAACGTAACGAGCCTCAACGGCCAGGTCGACGCCCTCCGACTCGCCGACGGCCCCAACGCCTTCGCCAACGTGACCGGCGTCCCCGAACCCTCGAGCTTCGCCCTCCTCGCCGTCCTCGCCGCCCCCCTCCTCCGCCGCCGCGCCCGCCGCTAACCCGCATCGTCCCATCCTGCGTCCTCTCCCCCGCGCGCACCGCGCCGCCCCCGCCCCGCCGCGCTCGCCCATTCCCACCCCGCTGCAACATCGCCGGTTAACGCGCTCGTCGAACTCAGCCGCGCGCACGGTGCGCATGGCCCAGCAAATTCCTCCCCGCGCCACCCCCATTCCCGCCCCAAAATCGCCCCCGCCCCGCCCGCCCCGTCACCCCCGTGCGCCTTTCGGTCACCCCCATGCGCCATCCGCGACACACCCATGCGAACCGGTGGGTGATATTCCCCACTTGTCATCTCCCCGCCCTGCGCGCAACGGTGAATCGACGTCATCCATCACGGCAAACGCATCACGTCACTTCGCCCCGAAGGGGCGGCCGCATGTCGCCACGGGTGGAGCGACACCCGGCCAAGCCGGGCGGAGCGGAACCCGTGGGGTTGATTCGTACATGATCTTTTCGCCCCGGCAAGGCGAAGGACTCCGCCGCCCCGCCGGGGCGAGGGATGGGGCGTGACGCGGGAA